>JAFZNK010000321.1 GCA_017550965.1 Thermoguttaceae bacterium | reverse complement strand
TTGAAAGAGGGATTTGGGAAGGACGAACGCGAAGACGCCGCCGTCGTTTAAGCGCTTGTCGATCGTCGCGTAAACGATCAGACTCGCGAGCTCCTTCTTGCTTCCTCCGTAACGCGCGTCTTTGCCCGAAAGGTCGAAGAGACCGTATTTTTTCCAGAAACGCTTCGTCTTTTCGCGATAGTCGTCGGAGGTTTTGTCCCACGCGATCCACGGCGGGTTGCCCAAAAGGACGTCGAACCGTCGAGAGCGACCCGGCGAATCGATCCATTTCTGGACGTCGAGTCCGAAAAGGTCCGAATACGCAGAGTCGGGCGGTTCTTCGGCGAGCGCGTCGAAGAAACAGACGCAGGCGGTCGGTTCCGACGGCGCGGCTTGACGTCGTTCGGCGGCGATTGTTCGAAGAAGGTCTTTGCGTCGGTCGCCCTTTGCGCGCGACGTCGCCGCGAGGAGCAAATTGGCGCGCGCCGTTACGACCGCCAGGGGGCTGACGTCGAACCCCGCGAGTTTGCCGAGCGCGTCGGACGGCTCGAGCCCGGCGTCGAGAAACGCGCGCAGCGACGAGGTAAGAAAGACGCCCGCGCCGCACGTCGGGTCGAGAATCGTCGGATATTTCGCGCGGGACAATTCGAACGCGCGTTTGCGCAGATAATTCGCCAACGGGGCGGGCGTGTAGAACTCGCCGAGCGTTTTGCGCAGTTCGAACGAAAAGAATTTCGCGTAGGTTTCCGCGAACGGGTCGTTTTCGCGCGCGTAGTCTTCCAGCTGAAGCGCGTCGAGGTCGTCGTCGCCGACGTTCAGGGTTTCGCGAACGCTTTCTCCCCAGTTGAACGGCGAGTCGCCAAAGAGCGCTCGCAGTTCGTCCGGCGAGAGTTCGTAGTAGCGTTCGAGAACCGCGAGAATCGACTCGACGACGTACGTCTGCATGACGAAACAAAACGCGGAGAACCGCTCGCGTTCTTCGACGTTTAGCGTTTGGCCCGGTCGCGAGCGCAGGTCCGGTCGCGCGGCGAAGAGAGGCGCGAACGCGCGCTGAAACGCCGGGCCGAGGTCGCGCCGACGCAGAACGTCGGAAGTGGAATTCCAGACGCTTTCCCAGAGTCGGAAACTTTTCGCCGTCTTTGCGGTTCTCGTTGAAAAGGCGTCGATCAGATCCGCCAACGCCCTTTGCGCGCGAGGAGAATTCGCGCCAAATCGACGCTTCCATACCGCGTCAAACGACGAAGAACGACGCCGTTGCGTTGCTTTTCGCTCCATTGCTCAGACGTTGTGAATGACGCGTTTGACGACGCCCCAGACGACGAGTTCCGTCTCGCCTTCGATCTTAATGATTGGGAATTTTTTGTTTTCGGGGCGCAGTTCGACGCTGTTGCGCGTCTTAAAGAGCCGCTTCACGGTGAAATCGCCGTCGACCGCCGCGACGACCACGTCGCCGTTGGTCGGTTCCAAACTTCGGTCGACGATGAGAATGTCGCCGGGAAAAACGCCCGCGTCGCGCATCGACTCGCCCGTCACGCGAATGAAAAACGTCGCCGGCGGGTTGGGTATGAGATATTCGGCGAAGTCGAGCTCTTCGAAGGGAGAGTCCCCCGCGGGGGAAGGGAACCCCGCCTGAATTTGGTCGTCGTAAAGCCGGCACACCAGCCCCTGTCGGTCGGCGAGGGTCTGAATGCGACCGGCCATGGAGACGGGGATTCGGATCGTTTTGGTCGCTTCGTTGTATTTGCCGGATCCTTTGGGACGGCCCGCTCTGCGCGGGACGTTCTCGATTTCCCGGTCGGGCGTCGGCGCCGTTTTCGCTTTGACGGCGGCTTTTTTCGCTTTGCTTTTAGACGCGCTTGCGCGAGCTTTTGAAGAGACGCTCGCGGACGTCTTTTTGACCGCGGCTTTTTTGACGCCGCGCGTTTTGTTAGAGTCGTTTGTTTTCATCGTCGAGCCTTCCTTAACGTCGGTCGGCCGGGGGAATTCCCCGCCGAGCGCCCGGACGCTTTTTTTGAATTATAATACAAAAAATTAATTTTGTAAACAAAAATTATTAATTTTAACGTATTTTAATTATCGACGGCGTCTCGCGCCGACAAGAGAAAGGGCGACGCGCGTAAAAAAACGCGCCTTGAAAAACGTTTTTCAAGACGCGTCGAAACGACAAACGGTTAAAATTTTCGGAACGCTATCTCCAGCCTTCGCCTCGCGCCGTTCCGATTTGTTTGGTCGACTCTTTGGTAAAGAGCGCCAGAAGCGCGACGACAAGCCCCGCGACGGCGACGAGCGCCCACAAAACGATCGACGTTTTCCAGCGCGTCAGGATCGCGTTGTAATTGTCGTAGAAATTATCGCTGAAATCGAGTTCTTTAACGTATTGGAAATAGGTGAACGCGCCAAAGTAGCTCAGCCCTTTGTCGATGACTTCGTCGTTGATTACGACCGGAAAACGACGTTGCGGGTCGGCGTAAACGATTCCGCCGTTTCCGTCGGGAATGAAGTAGAAGTAGAAGTCTTTTTCGGTGATTTCCGAGGAGTTTCGACGAACGTCTTTCCCGTCGTTGCGATAGACGGTTCTCTTAAAGTTTACGGAGATCGGGTCGGGCCGACGCGCGCACCGGCTCAGGAAGAAGACTCCGACGACGAAGACGAGACCCGCCACGATGAAAAGCCCCATGCGTTTCGGGGACATGAGAGGCTTTTTTTCGGGCTTGCCGTCGGCTTTTGGAGACGCCGCGTTTTCCTGAGGAGCCGCTTCCGGCGCCGTTTCGGGGCTCGCCTGGCTTTTCGCGTCGACCGACGCGGGCTCCGGCGCGCTCTCTTCCTCTTCCCATTCGGGCAGGCGCTTCATTTTAAGCATCGTGGGAATCTGGAGCGTCTTCCCGCACTCGCAGTCGAGCGTTTGGCCCGCCTGACGCGGTTCGATCGGGTAGGAACGCCCGCATTCGCAAGTTAAACGATATTTCATAACAACCTCTGAATAAAAAAAACAAATACGCCGCCACAAGCGACAAGGAGCGCGGACGCCCGATCGTTTCTAAAACGCGTTGGAGAGGCGGAGTTATGGTCGCAAAAACCGACGTAAAAAAATATTTTCGATTTTTTTTAAAAAAAAGCGTAACGTCTTGCGCGTTTTTGCGTACTATAACATACGCGGGTTCGTGCGGCGACGCGCCTCGAAGGCCTCGGTTGCGCCTACGATAATTATACTCTAACAACGCTCGTTCGCAAAAGCCCCCCCCGACGTTTTTTTATGTTTCGTTAGCCCGTTTTCTGCGATTTCGTTTCAATCCCTCGAGCCGGACTGCGCTCCGCTCGGCGGCTTAGACGAACTTCGCGGTTTGATCGTTTCAAAACGACGGTCGTTTTATAAAAAGCAATACCCCTCGGCGATTATTGCGATCATTTTTTTAGAAAAATAATCGTTATAATCCGCACATTTAAAATTTTTGTAAAACTTTCTTGTCGTTTTTTACGTTTTGCCGCGCTATTATATGCAAGGCGGCGCCAGATTCTGTGTATTATAGACAATGGCGAACATTACTTCCTTGTAGAAGGGCGGAGAACGCCTTCAAAGCGAAGGAATGCGGGATTCAACACGCGGAATTCGCCGTCGACGCCTCCCGAAAGGCTAAAGGCGTCCGTCGAGCGCGCGTCAGCTATGGAAAGCGCAGAGTTTGATAGAAAATTGCGCGGTTCCGATTGTGTCAATCGGGACGAATGAGGCGATTCTTACCGGTCAGAGCGCGTCTCTTACCGCTGAAAAGCCCGATTCGCGCGGTTTTTTACAGATGGCGAGCGAATTTGTCGCCGATTTATACCTAGCGATTCGCGGAATATCGCGACGAGCCTGGGGACGTCGACGACGGCGCTCAAAAGGCGGCTCGGTCGTTCGATCGTATGCGCGCGCCGCGCGATTCGAGAAAACGCCGACCAGTTTTTACCATTTAGGAGCTTAGTTTTGTTTGAAGAAACTGACTACGACAACGAACGCTCGTTGATTTTGGACGAGGAAGAAGATTTGTACTATGACGAAACGTCCGGCGATTCCGATTCGGACGCGTTTGAAGACGGCTCTTCCTCCGGTCGCGGCGGATCCGACGACGGACCCGATTACGGCGCCGACGACGCGGGCGGTTCGGCAGACGATCCCGTCCGCATGTACCTCACCCAGATGGGCGAAATTCCGCTTCTCAAACGCGCCGACGAAATCAGATTGGCTCGAGAGATCGAGCTAACGCGTCTTAAGTTCCGCGCCAAGTTGCTCGAGTGCGACTACGTCATGCAGCACGCCGTGCGCACGTTGCGCCGCGTCCACGAGAACGATCTTCCTTTCGATCGCGTGATCCAGGCGAACGATTCCGACAACCTCGAAAAAGGGCAGATTCGCGGTCGATTCCCGCATAATCTTCGCTCGCTGAAGTTCATGTTGGAACGCAACGCCGAAGACTACCGCGTCGCCACGAGCCGCTCGGCTTCTCCCGAGGCGCGCGCCAAGGCCTGGAAAGATCTGGGCCGTCGTCGCCGTCGCGCCGTCCGCATGGTCGAAGAGCTCGGTTTGCGCACGCAACGCCTCGAGTCGATGATCGAAACGCTCGCCAATTACAGCAAGCGCGTCGACGATCTCAAGAGCTGGATCGACACGCATCGCAAGCAGGGCCTGCCGGCGTACGAGCGCCGCCAGTGGCAGATGGAATACCGCAACATTCTGCAGATGACGCAAGAGACGCCCACGAGTCTGCGTAATCGCGTCAAGGAAGTCAAGCGCGTCTACGCTCGCTATCAGGAAGCGAAGCGCGGGCTTTCCGAGGGCAACCTGCGTCTGGTCGTTTCGATCGCCAAGAAGTACCGCAATCGCGGGCTGAGCTTCCTGGACCTCATTCAGGAGGGGAACGCCGGGCTTATGCGCGCGGTCGACAAGTTCGAATACCGCCGCGGATTCAAGTTCTGCACCTACGCGACGTGGTGGATTCGTCAGGCGATCACGCGCGCGGTGGCCGACCAGAGCCGCACGATTCGCATTCCCGTCCATATGGTCGAGACGATGTCGAAGATGCGCAACATCACGCGTCAGCTCACGCAGGAGATGGGTCGGGAGCCTTCGCTGGAAGAGACCGCGAACGCCGCGAACGCCTCGATCGACGACACTCGCCGCATTCTCCAGATGAATCGCTTCCCGATCAGTCTGGACCGTCCGGTCGGCAACAGCGAAGACAGCCATTTCGGCGACCTGCTTCCCGACGAAGGCGCGGAAAATCCGGCGGTCGGCGTCACGCAGGAGATGCTTCGCAAGCGCATCCTCAAAGTCCTCAAGACGCTGAGCTACCGCGAACGCGAGATCATCAAGTTGAGATACGGTCTTGGCGACGGCTACAGCTACACCCTCGAAGAGGTCGGGCATATCTTCAAAGTTACGCGCGAGCGTATCCGCCAGATCGAGGCGAAAGCCGTTCGCAAGCTCCAGCAGCCGAGTCGAACTCAGGAACTCATCGGGTTCATGGACTGATCAAACGATCCGACCCCGTTTAGAAGAATCGACGCGCCGCGTATTCGGTTGAATTACGCGGCGCGTCTTTTTTTGTTCTATCGATTGAGCGTCAGGAGTTTGTCGAGCGTTTCCTGGGGCGTGGGGTCCGCGCTGGGGAGCGTCGTTTGCCAGTCGATTCCGGCGAGGACGACGTTGATTCCCGAGCCGATTCCAAAGAGCCCGATTTTATCGCCGGGCCCGGCGAACCCCGATTCTATTCCCAGCGCGGCGGCGGTCGGCAGCGCGACGCTGCCCGTGTTGCCAAGATAGGGAAGCGTCGCGAAATTCTTGCCGACGTCAAGAGTCAACGTGTCGAAGAGCAGCTTCTGATGCGCTTTTCCGACTTGATGACAGAAAATCTTTCCGATTTCGTCGGGGCTCCAGCCGATTTCCGGCGCGAACTGTTCAAACGCGCGCGCGGCGACCGCTACGCCCTCGTGCAGAAGCGTTTCGGAGTCGGTTTTCATCGTCTGTCCGTCCGAACGCCCCCCGGCGGTGACGTCCACCTGGCTTCGGCAAAGGTCGCTTCGATTCGTGTTCGAGCGAACGATCGCGCCGAGAAAACGGTTGTTCGTGCGCGTGAGACGGCGATTGACCAGGAGGATCGCCGCGCTTCCCGAGCCGATAGTGAGGGACGCGAACGCGTCTTTGACGGTTTTGCGCGTGAGATCAAGGTTCGAATTGAGTTCCGCGACCGTCGTTTCCATGAGCGCGCGGCTCGTTTCCGTGCCGACGACGACCCCCGCCTCGATTTGACCGAGCTCGATCATGTTCGCGATATGAATCGCGCCCGTGAGAAGGCCAAGACACGCGTTGGAGACGTCGCAGACCATGCCGTCCTGAGGCAGTCCGAGCCTTCGATGGACGTCGCACGCGGTCGCGGGCTCCTGATAATCGCGGCATACGGACGCGTGAATGAACGCGCCGATCGTCGAGCGGTCGACTCCCGCGGTTCGCAACAACTTGTCGACGGTGACGACGCTCTGATCGCCCGGCAGTTGACCGCGCTCCCAAAGCCGACGTTCGACGATTCCCGTCATGAGTTCAAGTCGGCCGTAGGGGAGTTTCAGACGTTCGTAAAGGGGAGCGAGACGCGATTCAAGTTCTTCGGACGTCACAATTTCCGCAGGAAGGGTAGATTCAATCGCTTCGACGTATACGTTTTCGTATTTCATTGGATAAAAACTGAGACAAATCGATTAGTTCGCGCGCGATCGAAGCGCGGTCCGACGACGTTCTTTCTTTGTCTAAATAACTTTGATACATGCTTTTACGGTTGATCCTGAAAGTCGGGGTCAAATCGTTTGCCCTGCCAGGAGTTTCTGCGTCGAAGCGCCACGTCGACCGCGTTGCGCCCCGCGTGTTTAATCGCCGTCCAGTCGGGGGCGAGCAGGTACTCCGCCGACGTTTCCCCCGCGACGCGTTCGACGACCGTTTCCGGCGAGAGCGTTTCGAGCACGTCGACGACTTCTTCGGCGTATTCTTCGAGCGACGGGAGAGGAACGAGCCCTTGCGCCCACATTTTGGCGAGCGCCGTGTTCCTGACGACGTACAAATGATGCAATTTAACCGAGTCGATTCCAAGAGCGGCGATTCGTCGCCCGGTGAGCGTCATGTCGTCGCGCGTTTCGCCGGGCAAGCCGAGAATAAGGTGCGTTCCAAGTCGAAGGCCGCGCGATTTCGCGCGCGTTACGGCGTCGACAAAACACGCGTAGTCGTGGCCGCGATTGAGGAATTTGAGCGTGCGGTCGTGGGAGGACTGAAGCCCGATCTCCAGCGAGAGCCGTTTCTCTTTGGCGATTTCCGCGAGCAGGTCGAGGACGTCGTCTCCCAGCGCGTCTGGCCTGGTGCCGATCGCCAGCCCTACGATTTCCGGGCGGCGCAGAGCGATTCGATACGCTTTTTCCAGCGTTTCGACGGGCGCGTGGGTGTTGGTCGACGGCTGAAAATACGCGATAAATTTCGTCGCGTCGAATCGGCGCCGGAGCTGTTTGATTCCGTCGTCGATTTGAGCGTCGATATCGTCGAGTCCAAATCGGCGGCTGGGGCTGAAACTGACCGCGTCGCAAAAGACGCAGCCGCCGCGCCCGACCGTTCCGTCGATATTCGGACAGGAGAAATGCGCGTCGACGCTGATTTTGCGGACGATTCCGCCAAATTCCCGCTTGTAGCAGGAACTGAGCGTATAGTAGCGCGCTCCGTTTTGCCGCCAAAAAGGAAGGGAAGCGTCGGGAGAATCTTTGGGCATGACGCTCACGCCGTCTCGGGCATAAAGGTCGGAATGATCACGCCTTTTCTGACGGGGGATTCGCCGAGCGACTGCGCGACGTGCGTCTCGGTGTTTTTGCCCCCAAGAGCGTAGATTTCGCGCCCTAATTCGACGCAGTCGGTCGGAACGAGCACGATCGGCGTCCATTGGCCCTTGTAACGGTTGAGTTCGCGTTTAATGAGGGCTGCGGCTTGTTCCTGCGTCCTCACGGCGCCGGGGCCGACCATATTGCAGCCTGGGTCGCGCACGGAACACATCACGCCGTCGATCGCGCCGGTCTGGGAATTCACGAGCACGCTCACGCCCCAGACGCCGTCTCGATTCTCAATAAAGAATCGGTAGTCTTTGGTTCGGTCGACGCCGCAAAGCTCCTGTTCGAGCGCGACGATCGCGTCGACGTCGTCGGGAGTCGCGTCGCGCAGCGTCGCGCCGTCGAGCGAGTCGTCGAATCCCTGTTCGGGGACGGCGACGAGAACGTCGCGGTACATCGCGCGAGGCACGAACCCAGCCTTGCTGTAAAGCGAAAACGAATCGAGATTCATCGCGCTGGAGACGAGTCGAAGCGTCTGATTGCGGCGTTCGGCGACGTCGACGATGTACGCGAGGAGTTTCGTCGAGACTTTCTGGCCGAAATATTCCGGCGCGACCGTCATAATGCCGAGCGAGACGTGCGTCGGACGCGGATGGAAGAAACACGAGCCGGCGAGTTGGCCGGTCTCCGCGTCTTCGGCGACGACGCAGCAGTCGGGGTCGAGGGCGTCGTAAATTCGCGTGTAGATCGACGCGGCGTCCAACGAAGGAACGCACGATTCGAACCCGCGATTCTTGCGATACCAGACGTTGAGCGAGTCCATGATTAATTTGGCGACGCCGGGGTTGTCGGACTCTTTTTTAAGACGAATAATGAAATTTTTCATTGCGTTTCTCGTAAATTCTCGAAAAGTCGATTATTGGACGACATGAAAAGCCCACAAGCCAAACGCGACGGGCGCCGCGATGAGAAGGGAGTCGAAGATATCGAGGAAACCTCCGAAGCCGGGCACGTTCGCGCCGGAATCTTTCCGCATGACGTCGCGCTTGATGAGCGATTCGGCCAGATCGCCGATCGCTCCGGCAAGACCGACCGCTATTCCGTAGATCACGATTCCAAGCCAGGTCGTTTGAGAAGGACGGCCCGTCGCCGCCGGAAGGAGGACGGCGCAGGAGAACCACGCGCCGAAGACCGCGAACAACATGCCGCCAAAGCCCCCTTCGATCGTCTTGCCGGGGCTGAGGCTCGGGGCCATTTTATGCCGCCCGATAAGCCGTCCGACGGTGTACGCGCCCACGTCGCACAGCTTGGTTACGACGATCATCGACACGACCGACATGATTCCGTACGCGATGCGCAACATGACCATAAACGAGCCGAGCAATCCGATGTAGACGATCGCAAAAACCGCGCCCGTCAGGTTGATCATATTGCCGCCGGGCTGTTTGAAACGCATCATCTCCCCGATGAACGCGATGAGAACGCCCGCGGCGATCGCCAGAAGGATGTGGACGCCGGCAAACGCCGCCGTCTTCCATTCGCGCTCGTTGGAAACGCCGGAAATATCGACTTCCCGCGGCGCGTCCGATTCTTGCGACGCGTTTTCGACGGCGACGCTTTTGGCTTCCTGATCGTTTTGCGCGCGGCTTCTTGCCGCTTTCAGCGCTCGTTCGGCCGCCGCAAGCGCCTGTTTGGCCGTCTCAAGCGCGGATTCCGCCTGCCCGATTTCGCGAGAATCCGCGTCCGCCAGGGGCGCTTCGTTCGTCGAGCGTTGCTCTTCCTGAAAGACCGCGACAAACGCGCCTTCGAACTTCGCAAGGATCGGAAGGGAGTTGTAGCAGGAAAACCAGCACAACAGAATCGTGCCGAACGCGCCAATGTAGACCGTCGAGCGCCGAGGATAGACGCCGCCCGCGTTGAGCAGTTGGAGAATCTCCTTGCACAGGAAGTAGACGCAGACCAAAAAGAACGGCATGAGCACGACGCCCGGCACGGGCGCGCAGGCGTCCAGCCAACACAGCGCCACTAAGATGCAGACGAGCGGTATTCCTATGAGTAATCGCCAGCGGAGCATTTCTAACCGATATTTTCTATTCGTTCGGAATCGAACGGAATTGTTGGGCAATGACAAAATAGAACGAGCGTCGAATCGTTCTCCCCCCGGATTATACTTCTCTTTGAGTCGCGTTTCCAGTAGTTTCGCGATTTATGACTATTTTTTTCGGATTTTTTTCAGCTTTTTTTCGCGCCCCGTTTTTTTCCGAGGCGTCGCTCCCGACCGCCGGGCGGCGTCTCGGGAACCGTTTTCGTTTATTCGTGATAGTCGTACCGATAAATCTTCGTCATATTGTCTTGAAAAATAGAAAAAATAGGCAAAATAGGATTGATTTTTTTGTCTTTTCAATTATTATTATAAACGGCGCAAGTTGCGTTTTTTTCGCAATATTTTGGCAAGTCCCGTCGCTCGCGAACGCGTCGGCGGGGGCGTCGCGCCCCTGGAGTATTTGGTTCCGCGCGTTCGAGTCGCGCGGTTTGCCCTTCGGACGGAGGTATGTATGAAAACTAGCCGCTCTCTTGATTCGTATTCGTTCAAGGAACTTTGCGCGCTTGCGGAACGGCTTGGACTCAAGCGATGGACCCACTTGCGCAAAGAAGGGCTTTTGCAGTTCCTCCAGGAACACGTCGAGCGCGAAAACAAACCTGCGAAACGCGGCAGGTCCAAGGCGAGCAAAGCCGAGGCGATCGAGACGGAAGCAGAGTTTCCGAAGATCAAAAAAACAAGAAAGACCGCGAACAAAGCCGCGACCGACGAGACGGAAACAACGGCGGGAAAGAAGACAAGAAAAACAGCGAACAAAGTAGAGAAGAACGAGGCGGAAACAAAGGCTCCGGCGAACAGAAAGACGAGAAGAACCGCAAATAAAGCCGAGGCGATCGAGGCGGAACCAAAGGCGACGGCGAGCAGGAAGACAAAAAGAACCGCGAATAAAGCCGAGGCGATCGAGGCGGAACCAAAGGCGACGACGAGCAGGAAGACAAGAGGAACCGCAAATAAAGCCGAGGCGAGCGCCCCCGCGACAAAGACGGCCGGAAGAGCCGCAAAAACCACGAGCCCGGCCGAGCCGGTCGCGGAACCGCCCAAGCGTCGCGGACGACCCAAAAAAGCGGTCGCGTCGGAGGATCAACCTACGTTGTTCGACGTCAAAGGCGAGTCGGAGCCCGAAGCAGAGGTCGTCAAGCCCAGAAGAGGACGACGCCCCAAGGTCGCCGAAGCCGTTCCGGAGGCGGTCGAACCTGTTCCCGCGAAAAAGAGACGCGCGCGCGTCGTTGAGGAAACGCCCGTCGACGTCGTCGAGCCTCCGCAGAAAAGACGCGGAAGAAAATCTTCCGCGGAAAAGCAGACGCTTCCCGCCGAGGCGGCCAAGCCCGTCGTCGTTGAAGAAGCCGTCGACGTCGAGGTTCCGCCTAAAAAGACGCGCAAACGCGCCGTAAAAGCGAAGTCCGTCGACGAGGTCGTCGAAGTTCCGACAGCGGAGCCTGTCGTCGAGCCCCCGAAGAAAAGACGCGGAAGAAAATCCGCCGCGGAAAAACAGGCGCTTCTTGTCGAGACGGTCCAAAACGCCGTGGAAGAGAAGGTTGAAGAGAAGGCCGTCGAAGTCGAGGCTTCTCCTAAAAAGAGACGCGGCCGCAAGCCGAAGAACGAGCAGTCCGTCGAGCCGACGCCCGAAGCTCCGGAAGAGGCGGAGACGCCCGTCGTCGAGGAACAACCAGCCGAAGAAGTTCAGGAGGCTCCGAAAAAGCGCGGTCGTCGAAAGAAGGCCGTCGAAGAGCCGACGCCGCCGTCCTGGATCGAGGAAGAAGAGGAAAAGCGCTCTTCCTGGGACGACGAGGACGAGAAAAAGTCTTCGTGGGACGACGATGACGACGACGAGGACGAAGACGACGAAGACGATCTTTTCGACGAGGACGACGAAGAAGATTCGCCGGAAATCGAAGAGCCGAAGCGAAAGCCAAAGCCGGAGCCCGCGCCGGTCGCTCCAGCTGAGCCCGCGTCCGAGCAGGCGCTGGCGCTCAAAGAAAAGCTTCTTTCCCGAAAGATCGTCGGTTCGCCCAACGACCGCGTCGACCGCTTGGTTCTGTTCGTGTGCGATTCCTTCTGGCTTCGCGCGTGTTGGGAAATCACGCCGTTGCTTGTCGACCGCGTTCGATCGGCGATGGGTCGACATTGGTACACCGCCGACCCCGCGCTTCGCGTTTTTTACGTCGATCGGGACGGCCCAGGCTCCACCGGACGCCGCGAGCTTTTCTCGGAAATTGAAATTCGCGGGGGAGTCGACAACTGGTACGTTCCCGT
>JAFZNK010000320.1 GCA_017550965.1 Thermoguttaceae bacterium | reverse complement strand
TCGGCGCTTACGTCGACGCTCCGCCCTCTCCGGAGGAATATCGCAAATTGGCGACGCGCGTCGTCGATCTTCATCCGATTACCATCTTGCAAAACGCGCGTACAAGCGGCGGCGGATACGTCGCGAACGTGCCGAATAAAGCGTGCACCGTCGGTCCGGTCGAAACCTGGAAAGCCGATAAGGTCAGCATTTGGCAGGCGGGCATGCACGACAATCCGTTCGGCATGAGACTTTCCGCGTTCATGGTCGCTAATAAACTGTGCGATTCCGCCGTGCCTATGTCGTTGCTCGGCGATCACCCGAACGTCCATTTCCATTACTATCGACCGGCGATTAAAAAAGTCGAAGCGGAAATGCACTAACCCATACCTAATAGTTCTTTAAGGAAAAAGGTCTGATCATGTTTCAAAGCGATGTTTCGCGCCGCGAGTGGATCAAGTCGTTAGGATTGGGCGTCGGCGCGGCGGCGCTCACGTCCGTCGGCTTGACGAACCGGGAGGCTCAAGCGGACTTTGTTCACAAAGAGGATAAAACAACAGGAAAATTGCTTGACGGTTCGCAAGCGAATCCGTCTACGCTTCAGGCGGACGGAGTCGTCGCTCGTCCCGCCGTCTCTATTCCCAAAATCAGCGAAACGGACGTCCTCGTTGTCGGAGCGGGCCCCGCCGGTTGCTGCGCGGCGATCGCCGCCGCCCGGCTTGGCGTTAAAGTAACGCTCGTTGAACGTTACGGACATTTCGGCGGTCTGGCTACCGGCGGTCTGGTTCTTCACATTTTGGGACACTGGACGAAACAGAACGGCGAAAAGGTTCAGGTCGTCCAGGGTATTGGCGAAGAAATGATGCAACGTCTGGAAGCGATGCCATACGGAATCATCAATCGCGAACACGGAAAAAACCCGACGCTTGACGCGGAAGCATATAAGTACCTGCTCGTGGAGATGATCACCGAAGCCAATATCGAGGTGTTCCTCCATTCGTGGTGTTGCGACGCCATTATGGCGGACTCGCCCGATCCTAAAACGGGCAATCCAATCGTTCGAGGCGCGATCGTTCAAACGAAAAGCGGTCCCCAAGCGATTGTAGCGAAGCAGGTTGTGGACACGACGGGCGACGGAGACGTATTTTTTGCCGCAGGCGCGATTCATACGCAACGCGAATACGATATCGGGCTTGTCAGTCGAATCGGCAATCTTGACCGAGTCAATCCCCCGGAGGGAACGAAACGTCCGCGTCACCTTGGCGACGCGTCCCCCGTGCCCGGCGTAAACTGGGTCAATATGGCGGGGCCGTCTCTTGACGGTTGCGATCCGCGCGTTCTCTCGGAACTTGAGCTCAAACACCGTAAACAGATTTGGAAACAAGTCGAAGAGGTCCGATCGACGCCCGGTTACGAAAACGTCTATCTCATGGAAACGGCGCCTCAAATCGGCGTGCGCATTACTCGCGTCATTGAAGGCGTCGAAACGTTGACCCTTGAGAACGCCAAAGCGGGCAAGACCTACGACGATTGCGTCGGCGTCGGCGGCGCGTGGGGCGGCGATCATATCGGTTGGCAAATTCCGTACGGCTCGCTACTTCCGAAAAACGTCGAAAACATTATCACGGCGGGTCGGTCGATTTCCGCAGAACCGCTGATGTCCGACCTCGTTCGCGTCTATCCCAACTGCTGGGCGAGCGGCCATTCCGCTGGAGTCGCGGCTGCAGTCGCCGTAAAATCCGACGTTACCGCGCGTTCCGTCGATATTCCGGAAGTTCGCAAGAATCTTCTCGCACAAAAAGCTTACCTGGGCTGAACGCGTTATGACGGCAAAGGATCGGAATGAATCGAATAACAGACGCGATAATCACAAACGAACTCGGCAAATAGTCGTCGCTTCGCGCGCTCTGTGTTTTTTTGGATTCTTTGCCGTCATGATTTACGGATCGACAGAGCTCTGTCGGAGCGTCTGTCGATTCAGTCCCCTTCTCTTTTTAACGTCTCACTCTTCAGAGTCGGCGTTTGTAGGCAGGTACGCGGCGACGGGATTAGGAATCGTCTCGTCGGCGCTTTTTCTTTTTTGTATGATTCGCCGACGTTTCTATTGCAAATACGTCTGCCCGCTCGGAATAGCGCTGGACGTTTGCAATTGGTTCCGACGTCGTTTCTTCACAAACACGTTTTTAAAAAACGGCCTCCGAATTAAATTCAAAGCGTTCTTTGCGTTTTTTGCTACGCTGTGGGTTCTCTTACTGGTATTTCTCCACTTGTCGCAACGTCTGGGTCTTCAACAGGACGGATTTACGCCGTTTATTTTTGATCCGCTCGCAATCGTTTCTCAAACGATCGTTCGTTTTCCGAAGCCGACGCTCGTCTTTGTCGCGTTTATCTCCTGTTTTGTCGTATCTCCATATTTCTGGCGATATAGTTTTTGTCCGTGCGGAGCTTTGCAGGAACTCCTCTATCTGCCGTGTCGTCTGATTCGCAAATTATTTAAAAAACGCAAGCGCGACCAGTCAGACAAAGACGAACAGGAACAGCGTTCACGAAGAATATTTCTGGAAATCGTCGGCGGCGCGTCGATCGCCGGATGGGCGTTTTTTCTGACGCTCAAGAGATTCGGCTCCGCGTTAAAACCTGTTTTCTTTCGTCCGCCGGGTTCGAGATCGGAAGGCGACTTCCTGGCGCGTTGCGCCCGTTGCGGTCGATGCGTCGCAGCTTGTCCCAATAAGATTATTAAGCCGTTGGAGTTAACGCAAACAAAACAAGCGACCGAATCTCTGTTTCAGGCTTGTTTAATAGCGGAGACGCCTGTCGTTGATCTTAATGACGCTTATTGTGAAAAAGAATGCGTCGCCTGTTCGGAAGCGTGCCCCACCGGCGCTATCAAACCGATATCGATCGACGACAAATCAGCATATCCGATAGCGTTAGCAACGTTTGAATTAGAAAAATGTCTGCTCTATTTCGATAGAGAATGCTCTATTTGTCGACGGGAATGTCCCTACGAAGCGATCTCGTTTATTTGGTCGGACGACGCTTACGCCAACATACCCGCAATCGATCCGGACGTCTGCGTCGGATGCGGACGTTGCGTCGTTTATTGTCCCGGCGAACCGTCGTTTGACGAATCTGACGAAGCGATCGAAGAAGAGCCGCAAAATCCTCTCGCGGCTGGACGTGAAAAGGCGCTGAAGTTAATTCTACGACAATCGTAACGCAAAAAGCCCGCCGTTTCCTCCTTCAAAAGAAACGACGGCTTTTCCAAACAATTGAACAGAATTAATCGATCACGCAAAATACTCGACGGCGTTCTTAAAAATCTGTAATCCGTCTCCGACTCGCGTCGCGAAATCAGGCTCGTTTTGAAGTCGCGTCCAATTGGGACGTTGCGTCTTGTCGATATGACGTTCCGGATGCGGCATTAAGCCGAAAACGCGGCCCGTTTCGTCGCAAGCGCCGGCGACGTCGCGCATTGCGCCGTTAGGATTGTCTTCCGGAACATAACGAAGCGCCAATCTCCCCTCGCTTTCGAGCTTATCGAGAACTTCCTCGCTTCGCGCCATGAATTTTCCTTCGGCGTGGGCGATAGGAAGATACATCTTCTCAATGCCTTTTAAGAAAACGCATTTGTCGCTCTTCACCTCTAAACGGGTCCAACGGTCGGTGTAGACGCCCGACTTGTTCCAGGTCAACGTAACAGGCGCGCCCTGTTCGTCGTCGGCAACCAAAATTCCCGATTTAATGAGAATCTGGAAACCGTTGCAGACGCCGAGAATCAACTTGCCCGCGTCGCGAAACTGTCGAATTGAGTCAAATAAGTTAACGCGAATTTTTGTCGCCATAACTCGACCGGCGGCAATGTCGTCGCCGTAGCTAAATCCGCCGGGAAAGCACAAAATTTGGAAGCGTTCCAATTCGGCGGGATTCTCCAAAATCCGATTAACGTGAATACGTTCGGTCGTCGCGCCCGCCTGTTCAAAAGCGTAAGCGGTTTCGAGATCGCAGTTAGTTCCGGGCGCTCTCAGGATTAAAACGTTTGGTTGCATTTTATTATGTAAATAATGGTTGTTATTGTAGTCGGTATAAATCCAGGGCTTACAACGCTCAATCGGCGTATTCGCCGCCAAGGTCAAAAGGCTTTTGCCAACAACGTTTCAATTCGGCCAAATCGGCGTCGATTATCGTAGAGCCGTCGTCGGCGACAATTGTCAATCTCGGTTTTTCTACGACCTTGCCAATAGGCGCGAACGGAACGTCGGCAGAGCCAAACGCTCCCTCAAATTCGCCAATTTTCTCGTTCGGAACTTCGACGATGAAACGCGAATTCGACTCGGAGAACAACTTGACATAGCCGTCTGCGTCGACGACGCCCGGCAAGGAATTCAACGCGTCGTCGTCAGATTTGACAAGCGGCGTCGACGCGAGAGAAATCTCGGCGCCAAGTCCCCCGGCAAAGGCGACTTCCGCCGCCGCGACGGCAAGTCCCCCCTCGCTTAAGTCGTGGGCGGAACGAATAAGTCCGTTTTGCGTCGCCTGATACATCGCGTTATAAGTACGCTTAGCCTGCTCGACGTCCAACGTGGGCGCTTGTCCCCCAACCCAATTGCGAACAAGAGACAAATGAGATCCGCCCAGTTCGTTCCTGGTAACGCCGACAAGATAAAGAGCGTTCCCAGCTTCTTTTAGATCCATGGAAACGCACGTGGCGACGTCGTCGACTTGCCCCATCGCGCTAATGAGCAACGACGGCGGAATAGCGACCGGTTCTTCGCCTTCCGGACGAAATTCGTTATTGAGCGAGTCTTTGCCGCTAACAAACGGGGTTCCGAACGCAACGGCGACTTCCTGACAAGCTAACGCCGCGCGAACAAGCGATCCGAGAACCTCGGGCTTGTCCGCGTTTCCCCAACAAAAATTGTCGAGAATGGAAATCGTGTTTGGATTGGCGCCGACGGCTACGGCGTTGCGAATCGCTTCGTCGATCGCGCTGGCCGCCATATTGTATGTGTCGTAATCGCCGTAGTTCGGGTTCATTCCGTTCGAAATTACCAGTCCTCGGCGCGACGAAGTTCGCGGACGCAACACGGCTGCGTCGCCGGGACCGTCGTTAGCGACGCCGACGAGCGGTTTCAACACGCTGCCGCCTTGAACTTCGTGATCGTATTGACGAATGATCCAATGTTTACTGGCGACGTTAAGAGAAGAAAGAATCGCTTCAAGATCCAGAGTCGCGTCCGTCTTTCCTTCTTTGCAACAGGGACAGCTTGCGGAAACAGATTTTGAAACGACCGTTTGAGCCCAAAGCTCTTCGTTGGCGACGGTAACAGGCGCGACCTTCGGCGGTTCGTAAATCGCCTGGCGAACGACGCGCGGTCGGCCTTTATGCATGAACTTCATTTCAAGATCCGCCACCGTCTGTCCGTCGTATTTCAGGACAAGCCGCCCGGTCGGCTTGAATTCGCCCAGCACGAACGCCTCGACGTCTTCGCTGTCGCACAACGCCTTGAGTTCCGGCCACTTGTCCTTAGGAACGGCAAAGACCATACGCTCTTGCGCTTCGCTGATCCAAATTTCCGAATAGGAAAGTCCCTCATACTTCAATAAGGCGGCGTTCAAATTGACTTCGGCGCCGATATCTTCGCCCATTTCCCCAACGGCGCTTGAAAAACCGCCGGCGCCGCAGTCGGTTACGGCGTCGTAAAGTCCTCGATCCCGAGCCTCGAGCATCACGTCAAGAACGGTCTTTTCGACAATAGCGTTCCCAATTTGAACGGCGCCTCCGGAAAGCGTTTCGCTTTCGCTCGTAAGTTCGGCGCTGCTGAACGTCGCGCCGTGAATACCGTCCCGGCCGGTGCGTCCTCCCATTGCGACGATTAAGTCGTTCGCCTTGGGCTCCTTAAAGGACTTGTCGACGGGAATCAGACCGACGTTCCCACAGTAAACCAACGGGTTGCCAAGATAACGCTTGTCGAAATAAACGGCTCCGTTGACAGTCGGAATCCCCATACGATTGCCGTAGTCGCGAACTCCCGCGACTACGCCTTTCACAACGCGTCGAGGATGCAAAACGCCGTTCGGAACCTCTTTAGAATCAAGCTGAGGAGGCGCGAAGCAGAAAACGTCGGTATTACAGATCGGCTTGGCTCCCATGCCTGTTCCCATAGGGTCGCGAATAACGCCGCCGATACCGGTGTTCGCGCCGCCGTACGGTTCCAACGCGCTGGGATGATTGTGCGTTTCAACTTTGAAACATACGTTGTACTCGTCGTCGAATTTAACGACGCCGGCGTTGTCGGCAAAAACGCTGACGCAAAAATCGTCGTCGCCAAGATTCTCGCGAATTTTAACGGTCGAATCGAAAATCGTCTCTTTCAACATATTGTTGAAACGACGTTTTTGCCCCGTTCCGTCGTCGTATTCAACGATACCCGCCAGCGTCTTATGGCTGCAGTGCTCGCTCCATGTCTGCGCGATTGTTTCCAGCTCGACGTCCGTAGGATCGCGATCAAGCTTGACAAAATGATCTTTAATCGTCTGCATCTCGACGAGCGAAAGATACAATTGGCCTTTTTTACTTAGCGTCGCAAGTTCGTCGTCGCTCATGGCGCGAATTGGAACAGAAGTCAATTCAAACTGGTACGATGAACCGACTTGCAGAGAGTCAAATCCGAGTTTTCCGTAAGCGACTTGTTCAATCGCGTCGTTCGACAGCAACTTGCGCGACAGACGTTCGATTTCTTCGACGTCGACGCCGTCGATCCAATACTTTTTAAAAGTCCGAACCGCGGACGGAACGACGTTATACTCGGCGGCGGATTTACGCGCGGCGTCCGCCACGACGTCCGTGACGCCAGGCTTAGGGAGAACGTAAACGATCTTGCCCTTCGCGCCTGTCAACGATTCGTCCAAACGCGCGTCGCCAACTTGCCCGACCGTCGCGCGTTCGACGACGGAATCCGCGAGAAGCTTGTTTACGAGCAAGTCTATCTGCTCGCGCGTTAAATCGCCTTGGATTAAATATCCTCGCGCGGTTCCAATAGTCAAACTGGAGGAAAAGCCAAGATCCGCGGCGTCCGCGGACGCCTCGCCGACAGCGACGTCGGGCAACCCCGGCGCGGCAAAAATATCAACTTCCCAAAGCATCTCGTTTCTTCTTTGTTTCGTGCAAAAAGTTTAGTATTGATTCGCTGTCGTCGTCCTTTAAGAACTGTTTCCAGCGAAGAATTTGTTCTTCCATACGTTCCAGCGCGTCAAGAACCGCCGTATGATTCGCGCTGTATATTTCCACCCACATTTCAGGACTGCTTCCAGACAAACGCGTTACGTCTCGAAAACCGGTTCCCGTGAATAAAAACTCGTCCAACGGCACGACGCTCATCGTCAACACCGACGCGAGATTCGGCAAATGACTCGTTCTCGCCAATATCTGATCGTGCTCCTCCGCCGACGTCTCGAGAACGCGCGCGCCTACTTTACTCCAAAAGACGCGGACGCGGCGAATCATATCAAAGTCGACGCCGGCGATACTGTGCGAAGCCATCGACGAAAAATCGGACGGAATAGCCTTCATCGAACTGAGCGCGTCTTGCCGTTCAACCGCCGTCGTCCAAGGCGTCAGGATCGTCAATTTGTTGCGAAAAAGGTCGGCGCGCGCGTACTCGACGCCCGACTTGTCGCTCCCGGCAATCGGATGCGCGGGGACAAACACGACGCGCGTGTTCTCGGGAAGTTCAGTCGTTCGCAACAACTCTTCTCCCGCCTGAGCAAAACCTTTTTTAGCGCTTCCTACGTCGGAAATAACGTAATCTCGTCCCTTAAACCAAGATTCGAAACGCAGGTCCCAAAGCTCGCGCAACGCGCGAATATTTGTCTCGACCGGCAACGCAAAAATAATCATCGTAGGTTGGCCGGGCTCGCACAACTCAAGAGCTTCGCGCCACGAAGTCGCGTACGCGTCGATCGCGCCAAGACTGGCCGCGCGCTTCAACTTCTCTTCCGATCGACCAAGCCCGACAATCTTGCCTCCGCATTTCGCTATTTTGGCGGCTAGTCCAATGGAACCGCCAAGCAGTCCAACGCCGTACACGATAGTTTGTTCAAACGTTTCGATGGGATCGTACCTCTCAACAGCAAGTTTCCATATTAAGCTGGTCAGGCCGCGCGAAAAAGGGCGCATATTCGCTACCGATACGGCTATTATAAGCCCCTCTGCGTTTACGTCAATTCTGTGCGCGACGACCCGCCACAAATCAGGGTTCTTCCGCCCAGACTCGGTCAAACGCGTTACGGATTATCCAAACGAAGCGCCGACTCGTTTCGCTTTCGTCGACGCACGCGATTAATGTGCCGTTCAAAGTCGCCGCAAGCAATTAGCTCCGTCAAAACGAATTGTATTAATGTCGAAACGGGACACGAGTAGAACCCAAGTTTTTGTTCAAACGTTGAAACGAGTTTTTTAGGTAAGACCATGTAACCGGTTCGAAGCGCAGGAGAGATCGTTTTGGAAAAAGTGTTAAGAAAGACGACGTTTTCGTCGTTCGTAATCGAAAACAAGGTCTCCTGACTCTTTGACGCGAGCGAAAACTCCGATTCAAAATTATCTTCGATAATGAAACGGTCGTTCACGCTCGACCATCGCAGGTATTCGTGTCGTTTTGACGCGGTCGCCATGACTCCGGAAGGAAAGCTCCGATATGGAGACACGTGTAAGACGTCCGCGTCGCAAGACCACAAAGCGCGGCTTTCAATTCCATCGTTTCCTAGCGGAAGCGTCGAATAGTTGACGTCCGACGCTATATAGGCCTTCTCTATCTTATTGTATGACGGCGATTCGATGGCGTATCGTCGGTTGCGTCCTAAAAGTTCGACAATCAGACGATAAAAATACTCTACGCCCGCTCCTATGATTATCTGATTGACGTCGACGTCGACGTCGTAATTCCGAGCAAGATATTTCTTTAACGCCTCGCGGAGTTCCAGATGTCCGGAATTGGGGGAACGTTCCCAAACGCCTTCGGCGACGTCGCTTAAAACGCGCCGAACAGTCTTTGCAAAAACGGAAAAAGGAAAATCTGACGGATTGCTGGAATACGTCGAAAGAAAACCGGAGCGTTGAGGTTCGTCGGCGACGTCAAATTCGTCGCCCGACCGAAATACAACGAAGTAGCCGCTCCTTTCACGCGACTCGACATACCCCTCGTCGCATAACAGAGCGTACGTATGTTCGACGGTGATCGTACTAACGCCTGTTTCCTGAGCTAACAACCGCTTTGAAGGAATCTTGTCGTGAAACTGATAAACTCCTTTTACGACGTCGGCGCGAATCTGTTCGTATAGCTGTAGGTAAGCGGGTTTCTTGCTTTCTTTTTCAACGTAATACTTCATCTGACCATATAAAATTTTCCTAATCTGAACATTTCATATAACCAAAATCATTATATACTTTTCCTCATTACGACAAAGGAGGATCAAATGCCCCGCGATAAACAAAAGAAAATAGCGGTCATTAACGATTTTTCAGGTTTCGGGCGATGCTCAATCGCCGTCGCGTTGCCGATTATTTCGGCGCTGAAAATCCAATGCTGTCCGCTTCCAACGGCGATTTTTTCAAATCACACGGGATTCGACAGTTTTTTCTTCACCGACTATACGCGGCATATGAACGCTTATATGGACGAATGGAAAAAACTGGATTTGCGATTTGACGGAATACTAACCGGATTTTTAAGCTCTGTTGAGCAAATCGACCACATCAAGCGTTTTTTCGATCTGTTCTACGATGAAAAAACAATCGCCGTCGTCGATCCCGTAATGGGCGATTCTGGAAAACTGTATGCCACGTACACTATCGAGTTGGCAAAAAGCCTTTCCTCGCTTCTTCCTCTGGCCGACGTCATTACTCCTAATCTAACGGAGGCTTGCGTCCTTGCCGACGTCGATTATCGTCCCGACGTCGGCGACGACGAACTCCTGAAATTATGCGAAAAACTCAGCGCATACGGTCCGAAAAAAATTGTCGTTACCGGATTAGAACGCGGAGACGTCCTTAGCAACTACGTTTTTGAACGAGACTCGCCCCCTGTAATTGTGAACGAACCGAGAATCGGAGTCTGCCGTTCAGGGACGGGAGACGTCTTTTCGGCGATAATCGCCGCCGACGCCGTCAACGGAAAAGATTTTGCAGAATCGGTTCGACGCGCGTCTTCGTTTATCGCCAAAGCGATGCGTCGTACGATGGAGAAAGACGTCGCGCCTCAGAGCGGAGTCTGCTTCGAAGAAATACTCTTGGAACTGTAACTATCCGGAGATTCGTAACATGACCAAAGATTTGAATTTCACATATCTCGTTCGCAATAGCGTTTATATCAATTTAACGAATCGATGTCCTTGTTCTTGCACGTTTTGCCTTCGCAACAACGCGGACGGAGTCTTCGGATCGGGGTCGTTATGGCTCGAACACGAGCCGACCGTCGAAGAAGTTTGTCAAAGTCTGGATTCCTGGAAACTTGACCAATACGACGAAGTTGTGTTTTGCGGATATGGAGAGCCGACGGTTCGACTTGACGCGCTGTTAAAAATCGCCCAATATATTCGTTCAAAAAGCAACGTTAAAATTCGAATTAACACGAACGGACTAACCGATCTCATCTGGAAAGAAAAAACGGCGAGCAAACTTCAAGGGCTTGTCGACGTAGTGTCGATTAGTTTAAACGCAAGCAATAAAGAAAAATACCTTGAACTAACGCGTTCGAAATTCGGGATCAACTCTTACGACGCAATGCTGCAATTTGCGCAAGATTGCGTGAAATACGTTCCCAAAGTAGTTATGACGATCGTCGACGTCGTTACGTCGCCGGAAGAACAAAAAGAATGCGAAAAAATATGTCGGGAACGCGGAATTACTCTGAGAATTCGCCCCTACGAACCGTAAACGATCCTCCAAAAGAGACGGACGTCCGTTGAAAAATACGCAAACAAAAAACTGAAGAACATTGAAAGCGCTTTCAAGAGCGTGTATAATGAGTTGAAGGGCGCGACGCCATATTGTCGTAAATCGCGTCCTCAAAATAACGATATTTACCGTTCGTCATATGTATCGGCGGCAGTTGGGTGTTTTTTGCGATTTTCAACGGCTGCCCACAAGTATTAGGATTATATGCAATGCGACGTCGAGATTTTTTAACCGCGTCTGCGCTAACCGCCGCAGCGTTACCGTTTGCTTCCTCACTTTCCCGACTTTTCGCCGCCGAAAGCGACGCGAAAAAAATTCTTTTTTTCAGCCGATCTCAAGGTTTCGAACACTCGCCAATCAAATTTGACGAAAACGGGAACTGCGTCGCAGGCGACACGCTCAAGAAACTCGCGAAAGAACTTGGGTATGAACTTGTCAGCACAAAGGACGGTTCCGTTTTTGACGGCGATTTAAGCCAGTACGCCGCCTTCGTCTTTTACACGAGCGGCAACCTCGATCAGGAAGGCGGCGACGGAGCCGCGCCTATTAGCGCCGACGGTATGAAAAACTTTTTCCAGGCGATTCGCAACGGCGTCGGATTCCTTGGCTTCCACAGTTCGACAGACACGTTCCGAAGCGGCACGGGATACAAGGTAGACGCGTATTTCGATCAAACGGAATACATTCGCATGCAAGGCGGCGAATTCATCGTTCACGGTCAACAACAAGAAGCGACCGTTGAAATTCACGACGACGTTCTTCCGTCCCTCGCGGCTCGTAAACCTTCCTACCGCTGGTTTGAAGAATGGTACGCTAACAAAAACTTTGCGCCCGACATGCACGTTCTGGCTTCCGTACAGACGGCCGACATGAAGAAAGACGGTCCGAACAAGTGTTACGACCGTCCCGCCTTCCCGTGCGTTTGGACGCGCAAGGAGCAAAAAGGAACTGTAATTTACTGCGCTTTCGGACATAACGACACGTTCTGGTCGGACGGCAAACACGACGATCTTCTCTCCGACCTTCTCAAAGTTGCCGTTGGAAAGATCGAAGTGTCGACCGAACCCAACTTGAAGCGTTGCTGTCCCCAAGCGGACATGCTCCAATTCGACTGGATTAAGGGATTGGAAAACACTTCCGACTGATCTTACCAAAAGTTTCGCGCGGCCAAAAATCAAAGCCGCGCGGTTCGACCTTGAAACAACGAGGTTCTTATGGAATCTGAGTTCTATAACATTGCCGAGCGTCTTGTATGCATGGCCGAAACGATTCCTGATTCCATCGCGATAGCGGAACCGTTGTTTCAAGGAAAGAAACCTCGTCGAGATCATTTTGGCAAGCGCGAATACGCCGCCGTTACCTTCGCCGAACTCAATCAGGACTCCGACCAGATAGCCGCCGCGCTCCAACGTTCAGGCGTCAAACCTGGAATGCGTCTTGCCTTGATGGTTCGGCAGGGGATCGACTTTATCTCTCTTGTGTTTGCTCTCTATAAAACAGGAGCGACTCTTGTCCTAATTGATCCGGGCATGGGCGTTAAACGCATGCTCGTTTGTCTTCGGGAAGCTGAACTTGACGGCTTTGTCGGCGTCCCGGAAGCGCAAATAGCGCGATTGCTGTACCGTCGTTGGTTTCCAAAAGCAAAACATAATCTAACGGTCGGCAAACGTTATTGTTGGGGCGGTCTTTCCCTTTCGGAAATTCGTCGGGGCCCCGCGTTGAAACCGGAAGATCCGCGCACCAGACTTGACGACCCCGCCGCGATTATCTTTACCAGCGGAAGCACCGGCGTCGCCAAAGGCGTTTTATATACGTATCGAATGTTTAAAACACAGGTTGAAGAAATTTCGAAACGTTTAAACATTCAGCCCGGCGGAGTTGATCTTGTCGGTTTTCCGTTCTTTGGTCTGTTCAACGCCGGAATGGGAACAACCGCGGTTATCCCCGATATGGATTCGACAAAACCGGGTTCCGTCGATCCGAAGCTTTTCCTGGAAGCCGCCGACGACTGGAAAATAACTCAATCGTTCGGTTCGCCTGCGTTGTGGAATCGCGTCGTCGACTACTGCATTCTCCACAATCGTAAAATTGAAACCTTGAAACGCGCCGTCATTGCGGGCGCGCCGGTGTCTTTCGATCTACTCAAAAGATTCAGACAAATTCTCCCGGACGACGCGGAAATTATCACGCCGTATGGAGCGACGGAATCTCTGCCCCTCGCCGCGATCGAGTCGCGAGAGGTGCTCGAAGAAACAAGCGTTAAAACGAAAACAGGCGCGGGGGTATGCGTTGGAAAATTCTTCGACAAGCCGCTCGATCATTTAATTATTCCCGTCACAGACAGTCCTATTCGCAGTCTCAGCGATATCAAAACGTTGCAACAGGGAGAAATTGGCGAATTGCTCGTTTCCGGACCCCAATGTTCTCCCCGATACGTTACGCGCGTCGAAGCAAACGAGTTCGCGCTTGTATCTGGCAACGACGGTCGACTCTGGCGGCGCGTCGGCGACGTGGGGTATTTCGACGACCAGGATCGTTTTTGGTTCTGCGGAAGAAAATCGCATCGTGTTGAAACCGCGGAAGGACCGATGTTTACCATTCCCTGCGAAGCTATTTCCAACGAATCGCCAAAAGTCTTTCGTTCGGCGCTCGTGGGGGTTCCGTTGCCTAAAGACTACGAACCGCCGCGCGATATTTCCGACCGGGCAAAAGCTTTCCAGCGACAATGGAAAGAGCCCGCAATGGTTGTCGAGCCGACGCCAAACAAACGCCCTGAAAACGAGGTGGAGGAGGAGCGTTTTTGCGCCGAGATCCTTGAACTACTGAAAAAGTCTCCTTTAACAAAATCCATTAAACGAGTCTTTGTCTGCGAGAAATTCCCTGTCGACGTGCGGCACAACGCCAAAATTAACCGAGAATTACTTTCCGAATGGGCTACGGCAAAAATACAGGGAAAAAACATACCGCTTGTCAACGCGCCAATAAAAGGTTAGGGGGCGTCGTTTAATGATTTCTGACAGCGCTATTGTCGCGCAAGCGTCTGCGCCCGGTCCCGCGCGACGGGGAATGATTCGACTCTCTGGTAAAAACGTGCTAAACGCCGTCAGGACTGTCTTCCTCCCCAAAAAACAATCTTTCTGTTTTCAACAGGACTCGAGTTCTAACGACGTCGCTACAAACGTTGTTTTGGAAGATTCCTCAAAAACTGCAATTATCGACGGTTGGCTCGCGCCTTGGGGAGCAAACGAACCCGAGACGACCGTTCCATGCGCTCTGTTCTATTGGCCCCAGGGACGAGGGTTCACAGGGGAACAATCCCTTGAGCTTCATCTGACAGGCTCTCCGGCGATTTTAGACGCTGCAGTACGAACGATTTGTGAAACGAAGTCCGCCCGACTCGCGACACGCGGCGAATTTACGTTGCGAGCGTTTTTATCAGGACGAATCGACCTAACGCAAGCGGAGGCGATTCTTGGAGCAATTGACGCGAGTTCCGACTCCGAGTTGCAAAACGCTTTAGTTCAACTTTCCGGTTCTCTGTCTCGAGATTTTGCCATTCTCCGAGAAAAACTCCTGGACGTTTTGTGCGATCTTGAGGCAGGTTTTGATTTTGTCGACGAAGACATTGAATTTATTACTAAAAATGAAATTCGAACGCGTTTAGAAGAAACAAAAGAGCTGGTTGAAAAAACGTTGAAACGCGCCGTAACTCAACTTGGCGCCGATCGAATTCCGGTCGCCGCGCTTCTGGGACCGCCTAACGCCGGTAAAAGTTCGCTCTTTAATAAAATGATCGAATACTTTGGCGGAGGCGCCTCGGGTAAAGCGATCGTGTCCGACCTTGCGGGCACGACGCGAGATTATCTTGAAAAAGAAGTCAACGTCGACGGAGTCCGATTTATTCTCGTTGATTCAGCGGGAATCGAGAACGAACGGACGCTCGAAGAAATTGCAAAACCTTCGCCGCGAATTCTCGCCCAACAGGGACTTAAACGTCTCTTTTCAAACGTCGCTATTGTAATACGTTGCGTCGATTCAACGTTAAACGACGATTTAACGAAACAATCGATCGACGATCTCGTTCCCTTCGACACGCCCATTATTGACGTCGCCACCAAACAAGATTTGTTTGACAACAGAGAAACGTTGACTCTTGGAATTCTTCCAACGTCTTCGGTCACGGGATTTGGGATAGAAGAATTAGGAAAGAAAATCGCCGAGACGTTGCGCGACGATTCTGAAAACGGCGAAATGACGCCGTCGACGGCGATTCGCTGTCAGGAAGCGTTGCGCGAAGCTAATGAATCGCTTCAAAACGCGTTGAACGTCCTCAACGACGAATTTCTCAGCGACGATTTCATCTTAGCGTCGGAAATCCGCGTTGCGTTAGATCGTATCGGAATCGTAACAGGCCAGGTACATACGGAGGACTTGTTGGACCGTATTTTCAGTCGTTTCTGCGTTGGAAAATAACGTTCGATATCGTAAAACAGGGGATTCTCTCGTTAGGCGTTCCGAGTCGACAATTTCCAATAATCCCAATTGTAGGAGCAACTCCACGCGACTTCCCACGTCGCTTAACGCGAAAAACTCTCGATTGGGGCGTCCGTTCCAATACATTTTGCGAGTGAGTTCCAATAACGAAAGAGGCGTCTCGGAATCCCTGAGAACCGTCGTTAAACGCTGATTTCTTCGTTCCGTCCCTCTGAGAACCGTTTCCACTCGACGCGGAATATCTTCAATCGGTTCTTCGTGAGCGGGAAGCGCCGTCAGTTTTTTGCCAAATCGGACCTCAAAAGAAATCGCTATTTTTTCAAGTTTCTTCAGCGAAAAAATATAATTCAACGCGCCGGTCTGAGGAGTCATACGAGTCGGCCATATCTGCGTCAACGTCTTTGAAAGAAGAAGATCGCCCGAAAAAACGACGTCGCCGAAGAGAATCGCCAAATGCCCGGAACTATGTCCTGGTAAATAGAGGAATTTCATCGCTCCAAACGTCTCGCCTCCGTACAATTTACGAGACACTTCGGCTTCTCTCACCCTTCCCGGCCTGAATCCAAATCCGTCAAGGATCGGTTGCACGTCCTCCGACGGCACGCCGGCCTCAAGCAAGAAACGTTCGTAACGCAAATTCTCCACGCGCGCGCAGGTATCGTACGAATTCACAAGGCGGCTTTCAAACGCGTGAACCCAGACTTCGGCTCCGCATCGACGACTCCATTCATAAACGCCTCCAAAGTGATCGACATGAGCGTGCGTTAAAACGACGCGGCGAATCTTTTCAATTTTAAAAGACGCGTCAAACTCGCCGCGCACAATTTCAAAACCACGTTCCAAATCGGCGTTTGAGGTAGAATCTCCGCAACCGGAATCAATCAAAACCCAACCGTCCTCGGAAGGCGCAAGATAAACGGATCCCGTTAAATACGGCAACACATGCGCTTGGATTTGATATACGATTCCCGCGGAAGTATGAAATTGAACAACGGCCCCCGTCGACGAAACAACGGGCCGGAGAGATTCTGTAAGCCCTGAATTTGGATCAGTGTAAGTCATAGAAAAACAGAATAAAAAAAGCTCCTTTTGTTCGCTGAAAAGACGTCAAACGAACCAAGGAGCCAATATGCGTCAAGTCCCCGCGTTCACGATTTTATCGTTTGAAATTTTTGAGCGAAACGAAGTTGAGCGCGAGCGCGTTCAACCGCTTCCGCTTTCATTTCAATAAGTTCCGGCGAATTGGAAGGTCTTTGAAGAGCCTCTTGCAATCTTTTCCGCGCCTCGTCGACGTTCAAACTCTTTGTTTCGCACGCGCGGTTCACAAGGAGCGAGATCGTATTATTGACGACTTCAACAAAACCGCCCTCGACATACCAACTCTCGACGGAACCGTCCTCAAGCGTCAAACGCATCTCGCCCGCGCCAATCCGACCGACGACTGGAGAATGATCAAGTCCTATTCCATATTCGCCGTCGTACAGAGGAACAACGACAAACGTCGCGTCTTGCTCGACAAATGTTTTTTCAGGAGTTACGCCAACGATTTTCATTGAATCATATCCTTCGACAAAGCGACGCG
>JAFZNK010000319.1 GCA_017550965.1 Thermoguttaceae bacterium | reverse complement strand
TACCCGACGCGCCGCTGTTCGTCGATTCCCGAGCCGCTCGCGTACTGCTTAACGACGATTTCGTCTTCGTCGCTGCGTACCGTGAGTCTTGGGTTTGCCTCGACTTCAACGTCGCCTGTGAGGTAGATCTCGTCGGGATTAAAGAGCACGATTTCCGGTCGGACGCTCTGAGTAATGTGTACGTAGGAGGGTCCGCCGCAGTTCAGGCAGTGGTAGCTGAACTGATTGGCCATGTTTTCGCCCTGGATCATGTAGTCGGCGGGATTGCGAGTCCATAGCGCGCGGAAGGCGCCGTATCGGGTCTCGATATTTGACTCGCTCAGTAGTTTTCGCAGCTCGGCGTCGACGTCGAAGGAGGTCTTCATCGTAACGCCTAGAGTAGCGAGCGCGGCAGGTCGATATTTTGTGTGCGATCGAGCAAATTCCGCGAGAATTTGCGCCGTCTGACGTCGATCTTGCCGCAGATTGAAGTAGGCGGAGGTAATCGCCGAATTGAATCGCACGTCCTCGTTCGGGGAGTTTAGTCCCTTTTCAATAGCGT
The DNA here is from genome assembly GCA_017550965.1 of Thermoguttaceae bacterium. Lineage (GTDB taxonomy): Bacteria > Planctomycetota > Planctomycetia > Pirellulales > Thermoguttaceae > RUG369. The sequence goes on along the minus strand of JAFZNK010000319.1, from coordinate 1,189 downwards.
CGACGACTTTCGCGTTCGTCGGCCCGATCGCTTCGAGCTGAATTGCGGCGAATTCCGATGTTTCTGGAACGAGCAACTGGCGCGCGAGCTTGTCGATGCGCTCGTTGAGCTCGTCCGCCGTTTCGTAGAAGGAAATCGCCAGTACGACGTTCACGTAGCGCACGACGTTGTCCTTGTACTCGTCCGGAATCTCCAGATTAATGCGCGCCGCGCCCGCCTTCGCCTCCGCGACCTTCTTTTTGCCAGCGTAGCCCGCCTTCGTATAGCTGAAGCGCTTGTTAATTACGTCTTCGACACGTTGCGCGACCCCGGCGGAACGTTCGTCTTCCTTCAAAACGAGCCAAACTGGTCGTGGCTTAATTACGACCGCGCCGCCGATAATCTTGCCCTGCTTGTATGCGATCGGGCTCTTCTTTTCGATTTGATCTGGATCGAGCGTAACGTACCCGTTTACGATACCGAGCTGATAGCCGCGACGTAGAATATCGGCGTTCATGTGCTGATACAGTTCGCCGTCTTCAACGTACCCGCTCTGAATGCTAGTCGCCTCCGAATTCGGCAACAGCTTAACGGTAACGTCGAATCGATCCCCTTTGCGCGCGCCCGGTGGAATCGACGTCTCTAGAAGGACGATCGCCGTATTAAGGGACGCGATCTCGCTCTTAGCGGTGCGTTTTTTCTCGATATCGCGGCTCATATCGTTAAGCAGGAGCTGCTGGTACGCGGACGGCGGTTCGTCCGCGCCCGTGCCGCGCAATCCCTTAACAAGCGCGACCCCGTCGATCGGCGCCATCGTGATATTGTCCGGACGCGCCAGGTCCTGAATGAGTCGTCCTCGATTATTGAGGATCTTCATAGCCTGCTCTTTGTACGGGTCTCGCGGGACCGGCTTCGTGCATCCTGCCCACGCGACGAGCGCGACTAATACCGTTAAAGTCGTAAAAAAGCGCATTGATCCTTCTCGCTTTGTTTTCCAATTTCGATTGCAATCCGACGCGCTACGAGAACGCGTCGGGGTAGGTTAGCGTATTTTGCGGCTCGGGTCAAGGGCGGTTTTGGGGTGGAAACGACGGCGGCTTACGGAGAAGGCGCTGACTTTGGCCCGACGATCGGGTATAATGGCGAGCGTCGCCCTGATTAAGACGACGACTCGCCAGCTTTTCACTAAATCCAGGAGTTTTCCTATGTC
>JAFZNK010000318.1 GCA_017550965.1 Thermoguttaceae bacterium | reverse complement strand
GAACTCCTGGCCGACGAAAAAGAACTCGCCGAACACAACATGCTCGTCGACCTTGGACGCAACGACCTGGGCAGAATCAGCAAATTCGGGACGGTTCAAGTGGAAAAACTCCGCTCGATCGAACGTTTTTCGCACGTCATGCATATCGGGTCGACGGTGCGCGGCGAAATTCGCGACGACAGAGACGCAATCGACGCCGTCGAAGCGGTTCTTCCGGCGGGCACGCTCTCTGGCGCGCCCAAAATTCGCGCGTGTCAGCTCATCGGCGCGCTTGAGCGCAATAAGCGCGGCGTCTATGGAGGAGCGATCGGGTACCTGGACTTCACGGGCAATATGGACGTGTGCATCGCGATTCGCCTGATCTATAAGAAGAACGGTCGCGCGTTTGTGCGCAGCGGCGCGGGAATCGTCGCCGACTCGGTCCCGGAAAAAGAATATGAAGAATGTCTGAACAAGGCGAAAGCGTCGCTTCAGGCGCTCGAACTCGCGCAGGAGGTTGAACAATGATTCTGATTATCGACAATTACGACAGTTTTTCGTACAACCTCTTCCAGTATATCGGCGAGCTCAACCCCGATATCCTTGTGATTCGCAACGACGAAAAGACCGTCGACGAAATCGCCGCGCTCAATCCCAGCCATATCGTTATTTCGCCGGGCCCCGGTCGTCCGGAAGACGCCGGCGTTTCAATCGACGCGGTCAGAGCGTTGGGAAAAAGCGTTCCGATCCTTGGCGTATGCCTTGGACATCAGGCGATTTGCGCGGCGTTTGGCGCGACGATTACCTACGCGAAACAACTCATGCACGGCAAGACGTCCGAAGTTGAATTCAACGTCGCGACGCCCCTGTTTCAGGGAGCGCCGACCGTCGCGCCCGTCGCGCGATATCATTCGCTCGCGGCGGATCCGCATACGATTCCCGAAATGCTTGCGATTACGGCGGTTACTCATGACGGCGAAGTCATGGCGGTTCAGCACAAAGCGTATCCGATCTTCGGCGTTCAGTTCCATCCGGAATCGATCCTCACCCCGGACGGCAAGACGATGCTCGCCAACTTCTTAAAGGAGGGCAAGCCGTGATTAAAGAAGCTATTGTCAAAATCGTCAACAAAGGCGATCTCACTTACGACGAGGCGTTCGCCGTCATGGACGAAATCCTCAGCGGGTCGACGACTCCGACGCAAAACGCCGCGTTTCTCGCCGCGCTTTCGACGAAAAACGCCACGATGGAAACGATCGACGAAATCGCCGGTTGCGCCGCCGCCATGCGCGCGAAAGTCGAACACGTCGAAACGGGCATGGATATTTTCGAAATCGTCGGCACCGGCGGAGACGGCGCGCACAGCTTCAACATCTCGACCGTTTCCGCGCTTGTCGCGGCGTCGGGGGGCGTGAAAGTCGCCAAACACGGCAATCGCGCCGCGTCGTCCAAATGCGGAACAGCCGACTGTCTCGAAGCGCTCGGCGTCAATATCATGCAGTCGCCAAAGCGTTGCGTCGAGCTGCTGAACGAAGTCGGCATGTGTTTCTTCTTCGCGCAGAAATACCACACGTCGATGAAATACGTCGGCGCGATTCGCAAAGAACTCGGGTTCCGAACCGTCTTCAACATTCTCGGCCCGTTGTCGAACCCCGGCTTGCCGGCCATGCAGTTGCTGGGCGTTTACGACGAGCGGCTCGTCGAACCCCTCGCGCAGGCGCTGATCAACCTTGGCGTCAAGCGCGGCATGGTCGTTTACGGTCGCGACAAACTCGACGAAATCTCCGTTTGCGCTTCGACGGCGATCTGCGAAATTCGCGACGGCTGGACGAAATCGTATTCGATCACGCCCGAAGAATTTGGACTTCAACGTCGCGACAAGAACGAGCTTAAAGGGGGCGAACCGGAAGAAAACGCGCGGATCGCTCGCGCCGTTCTCTCTGGCGACTCGGGCGCCAAACGCGACGCGACGCTGCTCAACGCGGGCGCGTCCCTGTATATCGCGGGCAAAGTCCAAAACATAGCCGAAGGAATCAGTCTGGCGGCGGAACTAATCGACTCGGGCAAAGCGCTTGCGACGCTCGAACGGTTCGTCGAGGTCAGTAATCGACCGGAGGAGACGCCGTGACTATTTTAGATCAACTTGCCGAAACGGCGAAAGAACGCGTCGACGCGGCGAAGAAACGCGTTTCGCCCGACGAGCTCAAAAAACGGGCGCTCGACCTGCCAAAAGGCGATTTCGCGTTTGAACGCGCGCTCCGAAAACCTGGCGTTTCCTTCATTTGCGAATGTAAAAAAGCGTCCCCGTCCAAAGGACTTATCGCACCGGACTATCCCTATCTTCAAATAGCGAAAGAGTACGAAAAAGCGGGCGCCGACTGCGTTTCCGTCCTGACCGAACCGAGCCGGTTCCTCGGCTCCGACGATCATCTGCGCGAAATCGCCGACGCGATCAATATCCCGTGTTTGCGCAAAGATTTCGTCGTCGACGAATATATGCTCTACGAAGCGAAAGTTCTCGGCGCGTCGGCGGCGCTCCTGATTTGCGCGATTCTCAGCGAAGAACAACTCAAAGAATATCAAGCGATTTGCGAGACGCTCGGCTTGTCCGCGCTTGTCGAAACGCACGACGAACGGGAAGTTCAGACGGCGCTTCGCGTCGGCGCGAGAATTATCGGCGTCAACAATCGCAATTTGAAAGATTTTTCCGTCGACGCGACCAACAGTCGCAACCTTCGCGCGGCGGTTCCGCGCGAGACGCTCTTCGTCTCCGAAAGCGGAATCGCAAGTCGCGAGGACGTCGAGAGTTTGCGTCAAATTGGAGTCGACGCCGTTCTGGTCGGCGAAACGCTCATGCGCGCGCCGGACAAAGTCGCAAAACTTGCGGAATTGCGAGGCTAGCGACGATGAAAATCAAGATTTGCGGACTGACGCGGCTCGTCGACGTCGAAGCGGTCAACGCGCTCAAGCCGGACTTCGTCGGGTTTGTGTTCGCGCCGACAAGCAAAAGACGCGTAACGCCCGATCAGGCGGCGGAACTCAAACGCGCGCTCGATCCGGCGATCGAAGCGGTCGGCGTCTTTGTCGATGAAACGCCGGAAAACGTCGCAAAACTCCTCGACGACGGCGTAATCGACCTCGCCCAGCTTCACGGTTCCGAGGACGACGTCTGTCTTCAGGAACTGCGTCAACTGACGACAAAACCGATTATCAGGGCGTTTCGCGTTCGCTCGGAACAAGACGTTCTCGACGCGGAAAAAAGCCCCGCCGAGCATATCCTCCTGGACGCGGGCGCGGGAACAGGAACGACGTTCGACTGGTCGTTGCTGCGCAAAGTTCGCCGCCCCTATTTTCTCGCCGGCGGGCTGAATCTCGGCAATATCGACGCGGCGCTCGAACTCAATCCCTACGCGGTCGACGTCAGCTCTGGCATAGAAACCGACGGACTTAAAGATCAAAAGAAAATGGCGGAATTTGTCGCCGCCGTAAGAAAGAAGGACATAAAATGACTAATCCCAACGGCCGATTCGGCAGACACGGCGGACAATATATTCCCGAAACGCTTATGAACGCCGTGATCGAACTCGAAAAAGCGTACAATCATTTTAAAAACGACCCCGACTTCAATCGCGAACTGACGGCGCTGCTCAACGAATACGCGGGCCGACCGTCCCTGCTCTACTACGCGGAGAAAATGACGCGCGATCTCGGGGGCGCGAAAATCTATCTCAAACGCGAAGACCTCAACCATACGGGCTCGCACAAAATCAACAACGTGCTCGGTCAGGCGCTCCTTGCGAAGAAGATGGGCAAAAAGCGGCTCATCGCGGAAACGGGCGCGGGGCAACACGGCGTCGCGACCGCCACGGCGGCGGCGCTCATGGGGCTCGAATGCGTCGTCTTTATGGGCGAGGAAGACACGATCCGACAAGCGCTTAACGTCTATCGCATGCGGCTGCTCGGCTCGGAAGTCGTTCCGGTCAAGTCGGGCACCGCGACGTTAAAAGACGCCGTCTCGCAGGCGCTACGCGAATGGACGTCCCGCGTCGAGGACACGCACTATTGCCTCGGCTCCGTCATGGGGCCGCATCCGTTCCCGACGATCGTGCGCGATTTCCAGGCGGTCATCTCCAAAGAGATTAAAACGCAGACGCTGGAAAAAGAGGGACGTCTTCCGGACGCGGTCGTCGCGTGCGTCGGGGGCGGCTCAAACGCGATCGGGAGTTTCTATCATTTTATCGACGACAAGAGCGTTCGTCTCATCGGTTGCGAAGCGGCGGGCCGCGGCGTCGACACGTTCGAGACCGCCGCGACCATCGCGACGGGCAGACTCGGCGTCTTTCACGGCATGAAGTCGTACTTCTGCCAGGACGAATACGGCCAAATCGCGCCGGTCTATTCGATTTCCGCGGGGCTCGACTATCCGGGCGTCGGACCGGAACACGCCATGTTGCACGATTTAGGTCGCGCCGAATACGTGCCGATCACCGACGACGAAGCGGTCGACGCGTTCGAATATCTTTCGCGAACGGAAGGAATCATTCCGGCGATCGAGTCGGCGCACGCCGTCGCGCACGTGAGAAAGATCGCGCCGCAAATGGACAAAGAGAACATTATCGTCGTTACGATTTCAGGACGCGGGGACAAAGACTGCGCCGCAATCGCGCGCTATCGAGGAGAAGACATTCATGAGTAATATTAAAAAAGCGTTTGAAAACGGCAAAGCGTTTATCGCGTTTATCACCTGCGGCGACCCGGATTTAGAAACGACGGCAAAAGCGGTTCGCGCCGCCGCTGAAAACGGCGCCGACCTGATCGAATTGGGAATTCCCTTCTCCGACCCCGTCGCCGAAGGGCCCGTCATTCAGGACGCGTCGAACCGCGCGCTCCAGGGGGGCGTCACGACCGACAAAATCTTCGACTTCGTTCGCGAACTGCGGCGCGACGTAAGCGTTCCTTTGGCGTTCATGACGTACGTCAACGTCGTGTTTTCCTACGGCGCGGAGAAGTTTATTTCAACGTGCGCCGACGTCGGAATCGACGCGCTGATCTTGCCCGACCTGCCCTTTGAAGAAAAAGAAGAGTTTCTGCCGCTGTGCCGAAAATACGGCGTCGACTTGATTTCGCTCGTCGCGCCGACGTCCGCCGACCGCATCGCGACGATCGCCAAAGATTCCGACGGATTTATCTACGTCGTGTCGAGCCTGGGCGTTACGGGCGTGCGCAGCGAAATTACGACCGACCTCGCGTCGATCGTTAAGATCGTTCGCGAAAACGCAAGCGTTCCATGCGCGATCGGATTCGGGATCTCGACTCCGGAACAGGCGAAGAAATACGCGGCGATCGCCGACGGCGTCATCGTCGGGTCGGCGATCGTTAAGTTGCTCGCGAAACACGGCAAAGACGCGCCGCAATACGTCGGCGAATACGTCAAGTCGATGAAAGACGCGTGTCGGGAAGCCGACTAACGCGCCGCGCGTTCCGCTTCGTACTCTTCGAGAATCGCGCGCGCTTTGCGCCCGATTCCGAACCGTCCGACTTTGTACTGGAGCATTTCGCGAATCGTCGCGAGATCCCCGACGCCTCCGGCGACTTTCAAGCCGATCTCGTACCCGACCGCCTCGCGAATGAGGCGCAGGTGTTCGAGCGTCGTGCCCGTCTTCGCCCAGCCGGTCCCGGTTTTGACCCATTGCGCGCCGCCTTTAACGACCAGTTCGGCGGCGCGCTTGACGTCGTCTGGCCCAAGGACGGGCGCTTCGATAATGACCTTGAGCGGCGTGTCGCCGACCGTCTGCTTGACCGCTTTGATATCGTCGAACGCTTCCTGGAACATCCCCGAAAGCAGGTAGCCGACGTTCAGAACCATGTCGGTCTCGTCGGCGCCGAAGTCGACTAAAATCTTCGCTTCCGCGCATTTCATCTTCGTGGACGTCTGTCCGCTCGGATACCCGATCGTGCCGCCGATGAGGAATTTTCCTCCCAGACGATCGCGTTCTTCTTTGAGAAACGGCAAAAAGCCCGAGAGCGCGAACGCCGCTTTGCAGTTGAATTTGGCGGCGAGCGACGCGACAAACGCGACGTCGTCTTTGGAAGAGGTCGTTTGCACGGCGCTCACGTCGAGCAGACCCGGCAGATCAAATTCTTGTCGATTATCCATTTTTGACTCTTTTCTATCGATGATTGGCGTTGATCGACTATCGTTCCGCGTATTTCGCAAGTAATTCGCGCGCAAAGAGATAGTCGGCGTATTTCTTATCGTACAACTCGGCGAGATCGGGGTTCGGAACGGCGCTTTCGCCCTGCTGAACAAGTTCGTCGACCTTGTCGAACGACGACCACAGCCCCGCGCCGACGGCGGCGAGCGCGGCGGCGCCCAGCGCGGCGGCGTTTTGTCCGACGTTCGTCTTGACGATCGTCGTCTTCATGACGTCCGCGTAGATCTGTCTCCAAATCGGACTGATCGCGCCGCCGCCGACGACCGTCATCGAGTCGCCCGCGCCGCCGTGCGCAAAGAGGCATTCGCGCACGTTGCGCAGTCCCAGCGCGAGTCCTTCGAGACTTGCGCGCAGAAGGTCGGCGCGCGTGTGCGACAGGTCCAGACCGAAGAACCCGCCGCGCAATTTCGGGGTTCCGTCTTGCGACGCGCCTCCGGCGAGGGACGGGTTCATGAGCAAACCGTTCGCGCCGGGCGCGGACGTCGCCGCCTCTTCGATCGCCAGTTCGTAAACGTTGCGTCCTTCGGCTTTGGAACGTTCGATCAGGTCGGAGCACATCGCGTCTTTGACCCAGCGGAACGTCGTCCCGGACGAATAGAGCGCCAGCGCGATCGCGTAGAAGCCGGGCACGCAGTGCGCGAAGACGTACGGCTTGGTCGCGGGGTCGAGTTCAAGTCGGTCGTCGGAGACGGCGATCCACGTGGAGGACCCCATCGACGCGTAGGAACGGCCGCGTTTGAACGCCCCGGCGCCAAGCGCCATGCACGAGTTGTCGACGCTTCCGCAAATAACGAGCGTTTCGCAACTTAGCCCCATGTCTTCCGCCGCCTGAGCGGTCAGCGTTCCAATCGGTTCGGTCGACGGAACGACGTCGGGAAAGAGCGATCGGTCGAGTCCGGCGGCTTTGAGAAATTCCGGCTCGTAGTCCCAGCCGGGCAAGTTCCACACGCCGCATCCGGACGCGTAACCGGGGTCGGTTATTATTCGTCCGGTCAGGTAGTAGTTGATATAATCTTTTGTTCCGACAAACTTTCGCGTTTTGGCGAACATTTCCGGCTCGTGTTTGCGATACCACATAATTTTGAACGCGGTATAGTGTTCCGCCGAGAACCCGCCGCCCGTTTCGAGATACCATTGAGTCGGATCGATCGATTTGAAGAATTCGTCCGCCTCTTCGGTCGCGCGAACGTCCGACCAAATCGGAGTTTGTTCGCGCAGAAGCGCCCCGTCTTCGTCGAGCGGAACGCATCCGAGGCTGTGTCCGGAAAGCGCGATCGCCGCGATTTCGCTCGCGTCGACGCGCGATTCCGCGATTAGTTTTCGCGCGCTTTCGACGACCGCCTTGCGCCAGTCTTCGGGCTTCTGTTCGTACCAGCCGACGTTCGGAAACGACGTGCCGTATTCGACAAACGCCGACGCCAAACACGTTCCGTCGACGTCGAATAAAGTCGCTTTATTACCGCCGGTGCCTAAGTCGAAAGAGAGGATTTTTTTGGTCATGGGGTGGGATCCTTTACGAGGGGATTGCCGTATTATGTTGAGTAGTTAATTTATCAGATTTGAACGCTGGCTCAGTTTGTTCAAGGAGAACATACTTAATCAAACGGTTAAAGTAACCGGAAGTATTGACTTCTTTGCAATCGCCGCTCTTCGTCCATATCGGCTGATCTTGTCGAAATCCTGAGGCGCGAAGATTTTGCGTCGCTTCCGATTTAAGTTTGCCAAGCACGACGTCGCACCGCACTCCGAAAGGAACGGTAACGACGGCGTGAACGTGTTGACCGAGCGTATTAAGCGCCTGCATGGTCCAACCTTCGTTCCTGCACGTTTTTTCAAGAGAGAAAAAAACTTTTCGACGTAATCGTCTCGTCAACGTAACGCTACTGTAATTGCAATTCTCGCGCATGTATTTTTCCAGAGCGGGATTAGGCGCGACGTATTCGCCGCCATGCCGAGTCGATCCTTTTTCAGAACCAAGAAGCCACGTCCCATAACACGTAAACGTGATATGATACGTTTGAAACTTATTGGGATCAGGAAAAGCGGGAAATTTCATTGTTCGCTCTTCAAAACGACGATGCGGCGAAGCCGCGAGGCGTCGCCCCGCCGCAGGCGGAAAGCCGCCTCCATTGG
>JAFZNK010000317.1 GCA_017550965.1 Thermoguttaceae bacterium | reverse complement strand
GGCGCACAAAACATAATTTTGAGCCGCAAGCGGTCCGACGGCGGACTCCCGGTTCGCGGCGGCGACGTCGCCGCTGACGGTTCGCGGTCCGACGGCGGACTCCCGGTTCGCGCTGCCGCGCGGATAAAAATCCCCGCTCCCGTTGGTCGCTAACGTATAAGAGCCGCGTCGATTTATAAGAGCCGCAAGCGGTAGGGCGCGAAGTCGCCCGGACGCTGCAGGCAAACAAAGCGGCTCGTTGATTCCATAAGAGCCGCAGGCAGACGTCGCGGGCTTAAACGCGCGATTCCTCATATCAAGGCGTCGTCATAACTCTTATCCATCCGGGGATTTACATCCCCGGCTTGTCGTCTCACGGCTCGGGTCCGTATTTGTTCGGGCCGGGTTGAGAAGCGAACATGCAAAAGATAAGGTGGAACGGGCCGAGGAGCTGCCACCAGCCGGTATGGCCGGCGTCGTGCAAACGCCGCGCGTTCACGGCAAAAAACGGAATCGTGAGGATCAGCAACGCAAAACCCGAGGTCAAGAAGTTGAAAATCAGGAACCACACGAAGAAGTACCAATACTCTTCCAGACTTGCGCGACCGCTGAAATCGGCGAATTTCCGAAAGCATACGCTCAGCGATTCCAAAAAGCCGATTTTTGAACCTCGATTTCCGTCCGCGCCCGACGCGCCGTAAGGCGAACGCTGCGATCTTCGGCCCGCGCCAAGCGGCGTTCCGCAACGCGAGCAAAACGCCGCGCCCGTCGACTCCGCCCCGCAATTCGGACAGACGACCTTGTTCAACGCCGCGCCGCATTTGGCGCAAAACGGAGTTCCCGTCGTCGCCGCCCCGCAATTCGGACAGACGGCGGCGTTCGAGTCGTCCTTTTGAGTTTGCGCGGCTCCGCCGTCGGTCGTCTGCGCGTCGCCCGTCTTTTCGTCTTGCGCGGGCGCGGCGCCCGACTCCACGTCGTCAAGAATAGACACGGCGCCCTTATTTGTGTTTTTGAACCACTTCCGTTCTTTTTCCAAATCGACGACAACAAGCGGTTCCACGCTGTCGGCTTTTGAAGAAATAACGCTTAGTTCTTCAAATATCTTTTGAAGAGACGGAAAATCAGACGCATTATAGACTTTTCCGTCATATTCGATTCGCGTCGACGGCTTAATCACGCCGGAACGAACCAGTTCGAGAACCTCGCGTTGAGTCGTCTCGACGCGGACGTTGCTGGAATCGTAATAGGCAAACGAACTCATAATAACTCTTTCATAATAGCAAATGGTTTGACGCTGTCGATAGCGCGTCCCTCTCTACCTACTAGAGACGACGTCTTCGTCGACGGCGTAGAGGATTTTTTCAATTTCTTTGCGCGCGGCCTTAGTAGCTTGAATCGCGCGTTCTCTGTCAGTCTCCTTTACAGTTCTTCTCGAATCTGTTTGACCGGAAACGGAACGATCCCATGCGCGAAACGCCTTGTCGAACTTATGCCAACTCTGAAGTAAACCTGGCAAGTCACGGGCGGCGTCGACATCTGAACTTTCTGACGTCAACTTCGAAATGACTGCGGCCTCTTTTACGCATTCAAGAACGACGTCTTTATGGAAATCAACGATTCCTGAATTGATCATACATTTATCAAAAACAACGTCGCGAATCTTGTTGCGTTGATTTCTCGTCGCCTCGTCGGCAATCGTACCGTCGACCAAAAAAGCGAAAAGCGCGTCTTGCGCAGTTTCTTCAAGAAGGCAAACCGTCAAATACGCCTTCCTCACTCTTGAGTCATATTCCTTAGCGGCGCTCCGATTATCTTCGCGCCATTGCGAATATCGATCGCGAAAACGGCGCCATTCGACGACAAATTCCAACGTCGGAATCGAATCAAGACCGTTTGAATCGGCGACTTGCATAGCTTTATTCGCAGCAGACATTACGGGGATAATCGAGTATCGATCGAACCCCGTCGATTTCGCGCTACGCTCGTAAACCTCATAGTATAAGGATCGTAATTGCGTCCGAACGTCTGATTTCTCTTGAGTCTCCACGATTACAACCGAGGTCGCGGGGGAGTCGTTCACGCCAATTTTAGCGAAATGATATGCGCATGAAAGGATCGCGCTTATCGCCAAAACAGCCCCAAACAGGAAGAGCAAAACGCCCCATTTATTCAAACCGGGTCTTCCGGAAATGTTTAGTATCCAGTTAAAAGGCGCGTCCATATTGAACGGATGAAATCCGTAGGGATAATAGCCATAACTATCTGACTTCCCTAAAGCGCTAACGGCAAAACAACGCGTCTGACCAAATTTATTCCCGAGAACGCCTAAAATATTATGTCCACCCCACTTGTTGAGCCAGTATCGACAAACGATATCCATCGCTTCTTCTTCGTTATATTGAGGATGTTTTTCTCGAAAATTTCTCACCCCCTTTTCGCCTATGTATTTATCTAAATCAAACGAATCGGTTTTGGTAGTTAATATCTTGTCTGCTTTGGTTATTACGATCGCACATGGTAATTCTTTCAATAGATCGGCAACGGCTTTGTTTACTTTTTCCTCGTCTTCTCTATCCCCTTCAGGAAGCAAACGCTTTAACGTCTCATTTTCTTCAAGGCGGTGTATGAGTCGTTCCAGACAATCTGTCGGATCAAGGTCGCTAACGTCAAATACATCGCCCCCTTCTTCCAAATAACGTTGATACCTTTTTCTGAGTGTCGGCAAAGAAAATGGATCAACGATAAAAACTAATCCAGAAATAAAATCATAATAACCCGCCTCTCTCAATGGATTTTCTTTGACGCTACTACGAATTAACGCAAAAGATTCACCGGCAGGATCATAAACGCAAAGATGAAGTATTTCTCTCAAAATCCCCGTCTTGTAATCTATACAGAATGCATGTGGAACGAGCTTGACCGTCTTTTGAGGTAGTTCTCCTCTTATAAAAAGTTCGTTCAGGCGATAAGCAAACATTTCGTCAGTCTTATAGGGAAAATACGCATCCCATTTCTGTTTCTCTGGAAAGTCATAATAAAGCGTTTCTAGACTTGACATAAGAAACGTCGTCTTTCCAGCATTGACGCCTCCTACAATAGGAATCGTGACCATTTTCCCTTCTTTAGCAAATACGCCAAGTTGTATAAATTGATGTTTTGTCTCTAAACACTCCAAGCAGAACGACTCATACTTTGCCTTTCCTAACAATCGCGTTGTTGCCAATTTAGTACCACAATTGTCGCATGTCATATAAAAGAAGTGAAGGTGCGTAGGGTATAAATTCACATATACTCTATTGCAAGTAGGACATTTAACTCCAACCTGTTTTAAAATAGAATGACATTCAGGACAGACTATAAAATTATGCTGAAAATAAAAGAAGATGAAGTCGTCAAACGCACGGAAAAGACGCGGTCCATATAAAAATATGAAAACGATCAAAAGAAGGCAAAGAAGTACTGAGTTTATACTAGCCATATGATTCTACGCCTTAACACCACTAGTCTACTAAAAGACTAAAAACTGACCTAGTATAAGAAGGAAAAGTCAACCAATGCTCCTAAAAAATCCTGTAAATATTAACACAATCAGCAACTCGCACCCAAACCAGAATCTAAACGCCTATGCCTCATTACAATTTCCTAGTTTGAATATAGTCAAATCATCACTCTGTTGAATTCCACTAAGTTAAATATTTCGTATGGCATCATTTATCTATTTGAACAATGAAAACGTTAAAAACAACAAATCATCTCGTTACTTGCTACTTATCTACGTTGTAAGATTATTCAACACAAAAATACTATATATGAAGACTTCAACTTATCTAGTTTTCGGCTGTGAACCATGTATCCAATTTGAAAAAAAACCCCAATTTTCGAGAACAAACACTTTTATCTCGCTCCAATACCTCATTGCAAAGTAGGTCGTCACTAGTACGATTATTAATGAGAGAATTCCAATCACCCTCCACATCAACACCTTATTACGATAATCTTTAACATCTTCATACCACAGTTCTTCCAAACTTTGCCAATTAGGCCCATTATATCCTATAATGCCATTAATGTCTTTAAAATAAGACCACGCATGTTTAAAATCTTTGTAAGTATTATAATCTTTCTGCGACTTTGGATAAAATGAACCAAACAATTCTTTTTCTTTTAATAGATTGAAATACCGTTCGTCCTCCTGATGATTAACCAGCCATATAATGAGACTGTCTCTCCCAGGAAACATTGTTTTTAAGTTATGCGTCCCTCGTTCTTTTTTGGTTTCTACCGAACCATCTTTCCTTTGCGATGAACTTCTCTTCTTCTGCGGAGTTTTACTAGCGTCAACGACTGTTAACTGCAGTATTTGTTCATCGTTCTCTTTTTGTGTTTCATTATAATCAAAAGAGCGTCTTTTTTCGTCAATTGGAACACCTTTTCCAACTTTCCAATATTCGGAACACTTAGAAAACTCTTTTGCATTAATATAATCCTTGAATTTTTCATAACCGATGATTCTGCATAGTTGTGCATAAGCCTCAGAATCATTAATTTCTGTGGCAAAAGCTTTAAAAAAGGCTTCCCATGGCATTGATTCATCTGGTTTTTGATTCGATTCAGCCAATTCATGCTTTGAACTTGTAAACTCTCGCATACGATTGATCAGTTTCTCATCTAATTCCTTAGAATGACCAGATGGCTTTTTAATAATAATCCAGCAGTCCAAGGCATAGGTCAAAACTTGGTCGTCAAACTCTGTTGAAGGCATCTCCAAAAAAGTCTTTAAATATTCCTCAGCTGAACAATACCCTTTACTGCATACAGAAGCCGCTATGCTTTCACTTCCAAAAACCTCTTTCACTTCATTAAAAACACCTGTACGCCACTCTTTTTTCTTTTCCCATTCTCTTGGAATATGGCGTAACCAAAACTTACAAACTTCGGAAACTGCTCTATCTCGGAAAATTTTGTCCTCAGGTCGATTGACTCCGTCAATAACACGAATGGAAAACGCCAATACCTCCCGAACAAGTTTATAATCAGATATAATCTGACCATTTTGAAGAACTTTAGTGACAAATTTTTTAACAGGAACATCGTATTTTTCTTCTAAAAATAAACTCCATAAATACTTCCATACGTCTCTAACAGCATCAACGCTCGATAACTTGTGTTGCAATAATTCGCCGACATGACCGATGTTATTTAGATAAAGCAAGTCCTTTTCTCGAATATCACGTACAGGAGAGTTCTCCGATGCTTTTTCGACGTCGTTACGATAAACGGCAACGATGTTTTTAAGAAAAGCATCCGATAAACAACGAGCATACACGCATATAGGTTCGTAATCATGCCCTGCCAATGTGGAAATATTAGAGAGGTCGACAGAAACAAACTTCCCAGCAGAATTCAACTTCTTGGCGGTCGATGGCGCAAAGGCAATAAAACAATAGTCCTCGCTCTTATTTAACAACGGTTCATAAGATGGTTCACGGACATAAGTACAGAAGCTGACTTTTTTCCTAACCTCTTCTGGAAGAATCTTTAGAAACCATGCAAGAATAGGCGCAGCATAGTCTTTTAGCAAGTTATCGTCAAGATAAACTACCAAATTAGTTCCGATATTTAAAGCTTTATAAAAACCGTCGACAAGTCTTTTAAGAATGTTTAGCCAATCGCGATTGATTTTTATCCTAGACGCAGGAGTGTTCTTTTTTTCAACATCTTCCAAAGCGAGTTCCGGCAAAGGTTCTGGAACCCTCCCCAATTCTATCTCTTCCTGAGTCAACTCACGAGCAAACGTCGACGAGTTAAGATAACATAAAGGATCATCCCAGTTGTCTTTCTTATTCTGTAGAACAAGAGCGTGAGCAAAAAAATTGCCGTATCGAGACGAAGCGTAATCCATACCGATATATTGTGTTCGACAAAGAACCGCTTTTCTATTCGAAAGACGAAAATAGGAAAACGCAACAGGAAAACTATTCAACTCCTCTTGAGTCGGTCTTTTTGGTAAGAACTCCAAGGGATCATAGTGAGCCACTTTTTTGACCAGCTCGTTCTTTTCCTCATTTGTTAAGCTTTCGGACTTTGAAAAAGTGAAGAACCCCGTCGACTGTTCAATATTATACTTGCTCGACGTGTATTTCCACTGTAAAACTCGTGACTCAGCTAATTTTTCTGGATCATAGTTTTCCATGATTCGCCAATAACCTATCTCTTGACATTCATTTACTGTTGTCAAATAATCTTTTCAGTTCACTCAACGGTCGCAATTCTATCGTGTTGCGCCAACAACCACAAAAAAGGATCAAGTACGCGCATCGGTCGAGGAGGAAAACGTAACCTCTGTCCGGAGCTTTTAGGATTTTGACCGAGCGCGCTCATTCCAAAACAACAACAATTATCCAACTGTTTCACAAGACTTAACAACTCACGATTACGATCGACCGCCATGAGGAAAGAACGAAGATATTCGTCGATTCGTGCGGCGTCCGAACGGCAAAAACATCCGTAACGCCGATGAAACGAAGGAAGAAACAAAGGCGATTCATCGGTGAGCATAAAACGCAACGCGTCAATCTTCGAGAGCGTAAGCGCAACGGGAATCTGAGGCTTTTGTCGTGAAATCCTTTCCTTACTCCGCAAGACGTTAATAAGGCGTTGAAACATATTGGAAGCTCTCGCATTAGCTTGTACCAGATCTGGAAGTTCGGTTTCTCCGCCTTGTCCCGATGCGACAAATTTTTCGCGAACGTAGGGCAATTGCAAGGGATCGATTAGAAAAATAACTCCAGACGACTCGTTAAGATAGCGAGTCGTTTGTGCCATGCTCTCCTGGCTATTAAAATTTTCCCACGCCGCGTCGTAAAAAGCGAGAGTTACAGGCGGGAGTCCAGAATCGAAATTCAAAATATAAATCAGGGGGTGATGTTCCATTACACTCGCCGCCTGAGTCTTACTGATCACAATACGATCTTCGTAGAGCCGCTTACGAAAGCGAGAATCGTAAAGTTCCATTGTTGTGTCGTCTGAAGCGCAACACGACCAATTAAATCGATGAGCCTGACTGTAGAGTTGCGCGATAAGTGTCGCGATATAATGACTTTTTCCCGATTCGTTCGAACCAATGATCGAAAACATTATTTCAGTACCATTAGTAATCATGAACAACTCCCACAACTATCGCGAACACCTTTAAACGTTCTTAAGGGAAAATGGTTATGTCTTTGATCAAAACAAGAAAACCATAAACTCTATTTCTCTTCAATAAGCGCATAAATCCGAACGTCGGCAAGATTAGCGCAGTAAATACCAAAATAGTCGCGACGACCGGACGAAACGAACTCATCCATCGAAAACTCGAAAGGCGCGTTGTCCGAGGCGGGTATTCTCGCGACAATTTCTCCGTCATCGCGTCGGTAGGGAATACGGTCGCCGCGTTTAACGACGATCAGTTCGGGCGTTTTCGTCCATTTTCCGAACGGCTGAATCCAAACGTAACGCAGTTCCAACGGCTTGACAAACAGCTTTAACAAACTCCATAACCCAAGTTTCCTTAACAACTTTCCCACTCCGGAATCGGAAACAAGTCCAAACATCTTTTCGCGTTTTAAGAAGTTGTAAGAAACAAACAGCTTCTCGGTGAAAAGCGTCGTCGGTTTGGAATAGAGTTCTTTTCCTTCGTTTTCATAGATTTGCGCGACCATGACGAACAACGGTCGCTCGCCCTGTCCCTGACGAACCCACGCGTCTTCCTTATCGTACTCCTGTTTTGTAAGGAGTAAACGTCCGCAATTTCGATCGTTAAGACCGACTGGCGGCTTCTTTTCGCTATATAGAACGAGGCATTTTTTGACGCCGTACGACCAATTCCACGTGATATAAACGTCGTCGTCGACAAGTTGCGCCATAAGACCGTCCGCCGACTCCAAAAAGAACACCACGCGTTCGCGACCAATCGCAAAAATCTTGCCGTTTGAGGTAACGGGAAGAACGTAACGGCCAAATTCCGACGTTTTTTTGACGACGGGAAAAACGGCGCGAGTCATAGAGCCGACCGTCGTCGATTTAAGGTCAATCGGAGCGCCGATTTTTTGAGACAGTTCGGCGAGCGTTCCCGTAAAGAACGCGCCGCGTTTAGCGCCGAAGGGCTTGGACGATTCGAAGAAATAAACGTCCCCCTTTGGCGGTTGACTCCACGTCAATTCAATCTTACCTTGCGAATAAACGCCCTGCCAATCGTCAAGAGCTTTCGGCGGCTCGTCGGGTATTCCTTTAAAACGTAAAGCGGATAGACGCCGTTCCTCGCCATGAACGCCCGTATAGTAAAGCGTCACGGAATAGAGATACTCGTTCCCGTCGACAAGACCGAAATCGATGAACCCGTCGCGTCCAATGTTCGCAACTTTAACGGGCGAGTTGTTCGGGATCGACAAGTCTTGACGTTCCACGTCGATTTTGCGGACGTTAGAGGAGACGCGCCAGGAGACGCTAAGCTTCTTTGAGTCGGGCGTAATTTTGAGATCGCGCACCTTCCCAACAAGCAAGACGGGATCGGAACTAATCGATTCGGCTTCCTTAGAAGAAGCGCGGCAGGCGACGACAGAATAAACATAAACAACAAATTCTTCTGCCGTCTCATCCGTATACGACAATTCGAAAACGCCCGTGTCCAATACGATCGGGGCAGTTTTTTGAACCGCGTTTCCTGTAAATCTAAGTTCAGAACGTAAGACGCGGTAAAACACGTCCCCAAGCGAAGGAGAGCGCGTCCAACGAACCTCGATTCCGTTCGTCTTAACAAAAGCGTCGACCTTAGGAACCGGCTCGACGTCTTGCGTTTTCAGCAGATTGCGCGCTTCTTCAAAGTCTGGGTAGCGATCGAGTAAGTCGGCGAGTTTCTTCTCGCGGTCGGACGCGTTCCCAATCGCTTTGAGTTCGGCGCGAGCGCGTTCCATACCCGCGTCGATTCTCTTGAGAACCGTCGCAAGTCCCGTTACGTCGGAACCCATGGAAACAAGTTCTACGTACTTTTGTTTAGCCTCAAAGAACAGGTTCTTTTGACAGAGTTCTTCTAACTCGACCGCGCCCTTGGCGGCGTTGTCGATCATTTGAAGCTTTTCGTCGGCAAATTGTCGATATTCGATAACTTTTGTCGACGAGTCCCCGTCGAAAGAAAAGTTAAGACATCGACGTTTCGCGTCCTCAATTCGCCCGGCGTCGACGTCCTCTCGAAAAAGACGAAACTCGCGCTCGGCGTGCAGGTCGCGAAGGCGTTCCCCCAACGACGTCAAATCGGGCGCGTCGCTCCAAAATGCTCGAGCGCGGCGAAACGCGGCGATCGCGTCGTCAAGCCGATTTTCCGTGAGCGCTTTTTGAGAATAGTCCGTCCACAACCTGGCGTTCTCCATATTCACGAAGGAAAAACCGCATTGGGGACAACGTTCGACCAAGGCGCTTGTCTTACCGCACTTAGGACACGTCGTTTTCAACGAATACCCGCAGGAAACGCACTTGTTCGCTGAAGAATCGTTTGTCGCGCGACAATTGGGGCATAATACGCTTTCGACCTTCTTTTCTTTGCGAGTTTTCTCTTTCGAATGATCAGTTCGCGGATCACGACATTTACTCCTATTGACATAATAGTTATAGACGAACCATTCAGCTTCGTCGCGACGCATCCCCGCCTTGATAGCCTCTTGAAGAGAAATCTCATAATTCAGTTCGCTGACAAAGTTTTTTCGCTCTTCTCCAACTTTACGTCGAACAACGCGATATTTAAAAACCTCGGCCAATTTCTCACAAGCCCACGCAGTTTCAAATCCGCGTTTGCTCGCCTCGCTACGAAAGAACTCCTTAGCCAAACCGCCAAGTTCTTTTTGAGCGTTTGTTTCCGCAGTTTTTTTGCTCGGCCTTTGACCCTTTTCGCCAAGTTCGTCGCTTGCCTTAGTCAGCTCGGCAATTGACGACGTTCTCACTAGTCCAAGCGCCTCGTAAACAGTATCGCAACCGAGAACCAACAAGCATTTCGCTGTTTTCTCCATCTTCTGAGCAAATCGAGCCGCTTCGGGGTCTTCAACTTTTTTGGGCGGAGAAAGAACGATGCTTTCAGATGTCTCAGGAACTTTAATTCGTCCCCTAATCGTACTCTCTTTAAAAAAAGGCTTAAATTGTCGAATCAAAACTTGAACCTGTTCCGGCTCAATCAAGCCTCCAGCAGAACAAGTAGTGACCAGAGCGTCTAGCTCCGCCAATTTAAGCTTTATAGCTTCCGTAGCTTGTCTTTCTCGAAAATCCCGTTCTCGTAATGAACCCATCGCCTTGTCGATTTGTTCGCTACGACCTTGAAAGACCGAACTGTCGGGACTTGTGAGAGTCATTTTGTTCCACTCGTCTTTCTTGGCCCTGATATGCGCTTCAAATTTAGGCCAATCAAGCTCGGGGGGATCCAAAAAACACTCGAGCATCAGGTAATAATTATTGGACGCGCTCATCGTATTACCTTTACTGCTTATCGCTTACGAGTCAGCCGTCCGACTTCTTTGATCGTTTGAGCGATCGTCGAAAACGACTCTTCCAGGTGAGATAAATCGGTGAAGAGCGCCCCCTCGTCCATGGTGGAGATCTTTTGCAAGAACATTCGATCGGCGCCTCCAAATCCGACGGCGACGACGTCGATTCCCCGCGCGGCGAGAGCTTTAGCTTTGTTAATCGCCTTCGACTGATTATTCCAACGCCCGTCGGTCAAAACGACGACGACGCGTCTTTCGACGACGTTTCCGTCCTCTTTTTCCAAAGCGGCAAGCCGTAGTTCGCCCGCGGATTTCCAATTCGCGTCGCGGACGTCGGGAACGGTCTTCTTATGCGTAAAACAATAGTACGCCGAGTCGAACGGAATCGCCGCGTTAGCGATTCCAACGGTCGCAATATCGATTTTTATTTTCGACGACGCGTGTCGGACGCTCGACAGAGAACGCGTCGGTTTGAGAACGATATCGTTTCTGTCGGCAAATCGAATCACGCCGATTCTCGTCGTTCCCAAATCAAATTTGCCGACAAACGAAAGA
Source organism: Thermoguttaceae bacterium (assembly GCA_017550965.1). GTDB lineage: Bacteria > Planctomycetota > Planctomycetia > Pirellulales > Thermoguttaceae > RUG369. Next base: position 22,472 of record JAFZNK010000317.1, on the reverse strand, counting down.
AACGCCTTCCTGGCTTTGGCGATCGGCTTGCCAAGCATGCTTGTCGAAACGTCGACGGCAAAAACGATCGACAAATTCGTCGGAACGCTTGCCGTTAGCGCTTTAGGCGTTTCGTCGGTCCACGCCATGTCGTCGGGAACCGTTTCAACGCGTTTCTTCAACTCCCGCGAACCTTCGACTTGCGTCGCGACAACGTCGACGACTCCGTTGCGGTCGTACGAATACGTTACGTCGACTTCAATCTCTTTCGCGCCCGTTCGTTGGAACCCCGAAAAGACGTATTTGCCAAGAATCACGTTGTCGAGCGGTCGTTCGTGCTCTCCCTGAAGAAGATAGACTTCCAGCTCGGGGTTTTCGACGGTTCCGACGTTCAGTTTATGTCGTTTCGTCTCTTTTGCGGGAATCGTCGCGTTCTTGTTGAGAATCGCGCTGTTGACGTACCTCGAGCGATCGTCGTTTTCGGCGATCATTCCGAGCGTATGACTGCACACGTCCGCAAGTTTCGGCGATTCCAGAAGATACTCGCGCCCGGTCGAATCCAGATAATATCGCGGTTCTTCCGCTTCCAGATCGGCCGCCGCCTGAATCGCCGCGCCGATCGCGACCGCCTCGTCGACGTTTACGCCCGACAGGACGGGCCGTCCGCTTTTCGCCCGCATAAAGCGCGCGACGGCGGGCATGCGCGTCGAACCGCCGACCAGAAGAACCCCCTCCAAGTCGTTCCAGGACAGCGCGGGGGAGCAACTTCGCAACGTCGACTCGCATAAAGTCGCCGTGCGCTCGAACAAGTCGCTCGAAAGTTCCTCAAAAAGGTTGCGCGAAATCGGAACCGAAACTTTTTCGCGTCGACTCGACGCGGTAATCTTCGTCTCTTCGCGCGCCGACAACTCGATTTTGGCGCGTTCGGCGCGAACGAGCGCTTCGTTGACCGATTCGACGTCTTCGAACAAGTCGAGTCCCGTCTCGTCTTTAAAACGTTCCGCGACGTACGTTAGCAGTCGGTCGTCCCAATCTTTGCCGCCAAGCAGATGATCGCCGTCGGTCGCCAGAACGCGGATCTCCTTGCGATCGATCGCGATAATCGACACGTCGAACGTTCCCCCGCCAAGGTCGTAGACAAGATATTTTTTGCCCGCGTTCGAATCGTTCGCGCGAACGCCGAAGGCAAGCGCGGCGGCGGTCGGCTCGTTGAGCGCGCGAAGAGGGTTCAGCCCGGCGGCGCGCGCGGCGTCGAGCGTCGCCTGACGTTGGAAGTTGTTGAAATACGCGGGCACGGTAACGATCGCGTCGGTAATCGTCCGCCCCAGTTCCGCCTCCGCGTCCTCTTTGAGTTTTTTCAAAAGAAAGGTCGAAAGCTCCGCCGCCGAATAGTCGCGCGAATCGACGGAAAACGAGAAATTTCCGTCCCCCATACGCCGCTTGAAAAACGACGCCGCGTTAAGTTCGCCGCACGCCTGTTCGTCTTTAGCGTCTTGTCCGACAAGGACTTCGTCCCCCTGAAAACACACGACCGAAGGCGTCGTGCGTTTGCCAAGGGAATTGTTCAGGACGCGCGGAGACGATTTGCCGTCGCAATACGCGACGACCGAAAACGTCGTGCCAAGGTCGATTCCGACGGCGACGCGCTGGGAACGATCGTTTGCTTTCATTCTAAAATCAGTTCCGAACAGCGCTTTTCTTGAGCGCGCTTTTCAATGGGATCAGCTGATTCCGTCGTGTCAATCTTAGCGACTAAGCTTTGGCCAGACTTAGGTTCGGCAACCGTTACGGTCAGGAGTCCTTCTTCAGAAATCTCGAAAACCGTTTCAATTGTCGAGCCCTTTGGCAAAGTCTTAATCGGAAGGTCTAGGACGCCTTTCCAAATCAACTCGCATTCGTCAAACGGAACCCAATGAACGTCGGCGGATTCAAAATCGTCAGGTTTCGATCTGGTGTTCGAATAGATTTCAACCAGCACGTTGCTTTGACATTCATAACGAGTCGACGTCGGATCGTTATTGATCGCAGGTAGCGGGGAATCTCGATAAATATAATTGTAAACGGCGTCTTCGTTTTTTACCGGATTGTGTAACCCAAGTCCAAACGTCTTGCTCGTAACGTTGGAAAACGTTCTCATCGCCTTTTGAACCGTCTCGAGCGTATACCCGCAATCGGCGGCGACGTCTTCGTAATCGTCGAGCGTCAATTCGGTAATTTTTTTGCCCGTCTTCTCTTCGGCGATTTTGCGCAAGCGCAGGTTGTTTCCGAAGATTCCGGCGCCGCGCGCGACCGCCTCGTCCGGATCGTAGAGCTTCGGCTTCATGCCGAACTCCTGTTCGATTCGCCTGGCGACGGCGGGCATTTTCGACGAGCCGCCGACCAACAGAATTTCCCGAATCAATTCGCCCGTCTCGCGCGTCTTTTCGAAAATGCTTCTCGTAAACTCGATCGCGCGCGTCAACAGGTCGGAGGTTATGTTTTCGAACTCTTCGCGCGTTACGTCAAAGCGAACCGACTCCTCGTTATACGTAAAGCGAACCGACGTCTTTTCGCGCTCGCTAAGCTGTTTCTTGATCTTTTCCGCCTCAAGAAAGAGTTCCGCGAGCGTTTCCTGAGATTGAAGCGGGTCTTCGCCGCTTCCCGTCTCCTCCTGATAACGTTCGGCGATCAGGCGCACCAGCCGATCGTCCCAGTCTTTGCCCCCGAGGCGATGGTCGCCGTCGGTGAACAAAACGCGGTCCTCGTTCGCGCCAAAATGAATCGACGTCACGTCGAACGTTCCGCCTCCAAGGTCGAAAACGAGGATCGTTTTATCCTCGCCTTCCGCGCCAAGCCCGTAGGAAATCGCGGCGGCGGTCGGTTCGTTGAGGATGTGTAGAACGTTCAGTCCGGCAAGTTCCCCCGCGCGTTTGGTCGCGTTGCGCTCCTTAATGAAGAAATACGCGGGGCACGTAATCACGACGTCGCCGACTTCTTCGCCAAGCGCTTCGGACGCGTCTTTGGCGAGTTTCTTCAGGATGAAGCTGGAAATCTCTTCGGGCGTTCTCGGCTCCCCGGAATAAACGGCGTAGAACGACGAATCCCCCATGCTGCGCTTGACGAACTGACAAACGTTGTTCGGCTCGACGACAGTCGCTTCCTTCGCTTCGTCTCCGACGACGACGCGATTATCCTCTTTAAACCAAACGGCGGACGGAGTCGTGCGCTGATTACGCTCGTTCGGGATCACCTGAACTTTGCCGTAGTCGTCGACGTACGAAATACAGCTGTACGTCGTGCCAAGGTCGATTCCAAAAACACGGTCCGATTTCTTCATCTTGACGACTCCCCGACTCACTCGACGACCAGATCTTTACTGCGCTCTTTCGCTTCCTGAACTTCGTCGGCGCTCATTCCGGTTTCCGCTTTAAACTCCGCGTGGACCTCGCTTCCGGCGGCAGTTCCGCTAATTTTCAACGCACCCTCTGGAGAAAGATCGAACGTAACTTCAACAGGCGTTTGCGCAGACATTCCCGGTGGAAGTATAAGTTCAGCAACGCCAAGTTCTTCGCATTGATCAAGTGGAACGTCGACGGACGTGTCGTTGCTACTAAAAACGCGCAATTCAACGGCTGGCGCAGCTGCGTCTTTGGCTCTAAAAGATTGTTTGACGACAACGGGAGTTGGCGTCTGTCGGAAAATCATGTTGTGAACAACCGGCGTTCCAGTCTTGTCCAGCGCGCGAATGCCGTAGCTTTTCGTCGCGACGGTCGTGATGCTCGTGTTTCCCGCTTCAAGCAGGTATTCGTCGGAAACGCCCTGTTCGGCGGCCACGTCGGCGGCGACGTCTTTCTTTTCGGCGTCCGAAAGATCGTCGAAACTCTCCTTGCCCGCCTCTTTGGCTTTGTCGTCGAGCAGTACTTTGATCGTCTGGCAGTATCCGAACCACGCCGCGCCTTTGGCGACCGCCTCGTCGACGTCGAACGACTGCGGCGCGCAGCCGAGTTCCGCCTCAAATTCGCGCCGAATTCGTTCCGCGACCATCGGCATGCGCGTCGAACCGCCGACGAGCAGGAAGTCGTCGATACGATCGATTCCCTTTTCTTTCGCCATGTTCAAGACGTTGCGCGTGAATTCGACGGTGCGTTCGAGCAGGTCGCTCGTCGACTGTTCGAATCGTTCGCGCGTATAGTCGACGTTGACGCGCCCGGCGTCGCACACAACGCGAACCTTCGCCGTCTCGCGATTTGTGAGCGTCTTCTTGGCGTTTTCCGCCGAAAAACGCAGATCGTAACTCGTTTCCGGATCGTTCCAATTGCAGTTCTCGGAACTCTCGCCAAGCTCGTTTTCCAGATCGCTCATGAGATCTTTGACGATTCGGTCGTCCCAGTCTTTGCCGCCAAGGCGGTGATCGCCGTCGGTGCAGACGATTCGGACGTTGTTCTCTTCAATCGAAACGACCGTTACGTCGAACGTTCCGCCCCCAAGGTCGTAAACGATCGCCGCGCGATTCTTTCCTTCGCTCGTCATGCCGTCGCGAAACGCGTAATGAAGCGCGGCGGCGGCCGGTTCGTCGAGAATCGCCACGACGTTAAGCCCGGCGATCTCCCCCGCCTGACGCGTCGCGTTGCGCTCGGCGTCCCCAAAATACGCGGGGCACGTGATCACGACGTCTTTCACGTCGTGTCCGTCCGTTTTTTGCGCGTCTCCGGCAAGCCGTTTGAGAATAAAGCTGGAAATCTCCTCGGGCTTATAGTCGCGACCTTCGTACGCGAACGTCCAGTCGGTCCCCATCTGCCGCTTGACGAAATCGACGACGTTGTCCGGATCCGATTTCGCGGATTCTTTGGCGATCCTCCCGACGACGATATTTTCCGGCGTTTCAAAGAAGACGACCGAAGGGGTAATTTGTTCGTTGTCCGAATTGCGAATCGTCTCCGCTTTGTTGTTCTCGTTGATGAACGAAATCGCCGAATAGGTCGTGCCAAGGTCAATACCGTAAACTTTGTTTGCCATCTGTGCTAATCTTTCAAATACTGGAAAAAAAGGGGGGAAACGAAGGAAAACGTCAGGCGACCGGCTCGTCGGTCGACGGCTCTTGCGGAGCGGCTTCCGGTTGCGCCGAAACGTCCGGCGCGGGGCCGGAATATTTAAACACTTCGACCAGTTCCAGACGCACGTTTGTCTCCTGACCGCGAACAATCGCGTCATATCCCGGTCGGAGCGACTTGATCGTCTTATTGAGTTCCGGTCGATCGGTCGACGTCGTTTTTATCGCGCGTTGCTTTTTCGGATTAAACTCGACGCCGTCTTCAGAAGAGTATGCGAAAACGTCGTGACTTTCGAGCGCAAACCGGAGGTTTTCAGGCAATTCGCGACAGACGTATTTGAGCAGTTTTTTATATTGCTCCGCCAATTCCTTGGGGTCGGTCGGGATCGGCTCGTCTAATTTAGACGGTCTCCAGCGTTTCTCGACGTCGTCGATCTCGGCGATAAACGACTCGATCAGCTCTTTTTTCATACTCCACACGAGATTTTTTTTATACTCGGCGTTTTCTTCATAGAGTTTGTCGATTCTTTCCTGTTGTTTCGCGTCTCGAGTCTGATTTCGACCGAAATCTTTCCGCAACTGTTCCAACAGCACGACGACGTCCTCGAGCGTGTGCTCCGGCCTTGAATCGTCGACGTCGATCGATTCGTTCGGCTCGACGACGACCGTCTCAAACGGATCGACATACGGCTTGACCGCTTCCGCGATTTCCGCTTGTTCGGGGACTTGTTCCGAAGTTTCCGTAAATACGACGTCCTGAGAATCTTGCGGCAAAGCGGACTCGTCGACCTCGTCCGCGACTTCCGCTTGTTCCAGCGGTTGCGCCGCGTCGGGCGTAAGTCCAAGCGATTCATTCGTCGGAGAGTCCGCCTTGTCGACCAGGGACTCTTCGGGCGACAGTTCGTCAGGTTTTTCCTGATCTGCGTTCATAGTTTCGTTCCTCTTGTGTCGGGGCTCGCGTCGAAACGACGATTCGACAAGCGTTTTCGTATGATTGTTGATTAAAAAAAACGCCAACCGGGAATATTATAGTTCAAGGGGACGCTATTTTCAAGCTAAACGAGGAAGAAATCGGGGTTAAAAAGGACTTTTTTCAGAAATCCGTCCGCAGCGTCGACAGAACGACGAAAAAGAGCGGTCAACGCGTTCCAGGTCAGAGTAAAATCAACGGCGAAAGAAGAGTCCCCGACGGGAATTGAATCGACTTGCGCGAGGCAAATCGGTTCAATTGGAGACGCGAATCAGAGCGCGTCGTGCGATCAGAGGGTCGAACGGCCGACAAAAGCCGTCGCCAAACGCTAAGAAGAGACGCTAATACAACGTCTCCATCGATGAAGGCGCGAACATGACGCCAGGTTGAGGAAGTTCGCGTCAATTCGGTCGTCGGAACGCGCGATCGCGTCAACCGAACGGGGTTCGTCGACGATTTCGACGTCACGACGCAACAGGGCGACGTTGGCGCACAGTCGGCAAACGAGCGCGAGCAAAAGCGCTACGGCGACCTGACGCGCGAAAATCGTCCAGTACGCTTCCCAATACAGCGAAACGGTTTGGATGACAAACCAGCGTCCGAGAGACGGCTTCCAGAAATACAAACGCCCAAGATGAGCCAACGACAGTTGTTCGACGAGAACGAACAGGAAGATCATTGCGCTTATCGCGCAGACGCGGCGCCGTTCACGATACTCGTCGGCTCCGCAAGAAACGGCGGATCTGAGCAAGTTAAACGCCGACGCGTCGAACCATTCGAACGCCGTCGACGCGGACGCGACGAACGCGTTGTATCCGCAGTTTTCCGTAAACGCCTTAAAGAACCGCGCTTCATAAATCGCGTCGGAACTTTGGCGTCGATCTCGAATTACTTTGAGGATCTCAAACATACCGTTCCCTCCTTTCCAGTTTTAAAAGATTGTTGTTGCAAATGTTACAAAATATATTCGAATCAAATTGAACGTCAAAACCCGGCTATTTCCCGCCAGCCCAAAACTTGTCTTCAACAAAACGTCCCCTTCGAACGACCTTGTGAATCGTTCGTTTCGTTTTGAAGAAAGAAGAAAGCGATTAAAAGAACGTTTGGATCAACTTCCGATCTCAAACGAACTTAAACAACTAACGACGTCAGCTACAACAGTACTGAGCAACTAAGAAAACGTTTCGCCAAGAACGACGACCAATTCGATTGAACATTTTAACTTCCATTCTAGCGTTCACTCAAACGCCTTAAATTTAACCCACTTCGTTTAACTGCCCACAGTCTAAACCCGTTTTTCTAAACGTCAACAGTCTTTTTAAAAAAAACTTAAAAAAACTCTGCCGACGTCGGGACGTGAACGCCGCAAGCAGAAGCAAGCGTCGTCGCGCGAACGCCGCGAGTCCCCGTTTTCCCAACCGCCGCTTCTTGAATTCCTTCCGCCCCGGCGTTAAACTACTTCGAAAACAATCCCCTTACTACGAAAGCAAAACGCTTATGAAAACTTCGCTCTGCCTCGCGCTCGCCGCGCTGATTGTCGCGACGTCGTCTCCATTCGCCGCCGACGCCGACCGTCCCGGTTTCTATCATCCCGGCGCGTATCCCTACGATTTCGAGAACCCTGATTGCGAGTTCTGTTGGGCGCGATCCGCGTCGAGCGAACATTTCTACGTCTTTTGGCAGCCCGGCTTCGGCGCCGACCCAAACGCCGAAAGCGTTCCGGAAAAGAAGCGCGTCGACGTAAACGATCTGCTCGAGAAAGCGGAACAATTCTACAAGACGAACGTCGACAAACTCCATATGACCGACGAGCCGCTCCCGTTTGGGCACAAATTACAGATCTACCTGATCGACACGGAAGACTGGCTCGCAACCGGCGCGGGGCTCGACGACAAAGTCGGCGCGTTATGGGTCAGCCCGGCGACGTGCCGCCCCGTCGGCTCGACGATCGCGCACGAAATTGGACACACGTTTCAATATCTCGCGTTCTGCAGAAAACTTGAAGAAGACAAGCCGGAGCCGAAGTCGGGGTTCCGATACGAACTCCCCGGCGGAATAGGCAACGCGTTTTGGGAAGTCAGCGCGCAGTGGCAGGCGATGCAAGACTATCCGCAGGAAGCGTTTACCTGGCGTCATATGGACGTCTGGTTCGCCAATTATCATCGCGCGCTCGAGAACGAGCTGGTTCGCTACCAGAACTACTGGCGACTCTATCACATGGCGGAAAAACGCGGACTCGACGTTTTGAGCCGCGTTTGGAACGAAAGCGCGTATCCCGAAGATTCGCTGGGAACGTATCTTCGACTCTATCTTGACGGAGACGTCGACGCGCTCAACAAAGAGACGTACGAGTACGCCGCCAAAGCGACGACGTTCGATTTCGACGCGATTCGACAATACGCCGAAAATCAATACGAGCGCTACGACGCGCGACTCTACGACGCGGAAGACGGTTTCAAGCAGGTCGCGTATAAGAACTGTCCGGAAATCAACGCGTTCAACGCCGTCAAGTTGGATCCCAAACGGGGCAAACGCGTCGTCGTCGACTTCAAAGGGCTCGAGCCCGGCTCGCCGCTGGCAAAAGACGACCCAGGCGAGTATCTTGTCGAAGAGTCGAAAAAAGAGAAAACAAGAACATACAATAAGTTCGAGGGAACGGTCGGCTGGCGTTACGGGTTCGTCGCGCTTCTGGACGACGACGAGCGCGTCTACGGCGATTCGCAGACGGAACCGGAAGGAACAATCGCGTTCGACGTTCCGGAAAACGCCAAAGCGCTATTTTTTGTCGTCGCAGGAACGTCCGACAAATACGTCCCTCATCCGTGGGACGCGACCGAACTCAACGACCCGCAGGCGCCTTACGCGATACGAGTCGCCTACGAATAATCGGCCTCGATCCGAGGGGCCGTTTTTCCTACTCGTTCTCCCCGACAATCGCCTCCGCGATTTCCCAATCGTTCATGTCGGGATTATCGTCGATCATCCCGGATATTTTGTCGTAGAGTTTCTTATCGATACGAAGAATCTTTATGATTTGTTCCTCGTTCGCTTCTTCTCTATTCTCTCTGACTTGAGAAACTATGGTCGCAACCGAACCGATTTCTTTCCCGATTTCTTTCCCGATTTCTTTCCCTCTTCTCTCGGCTTCTCTTTCCCGTTCCAGTAATTTTAATTCAAAAAACATACGATCCTTCCTGAAGTGAACCCCATTTTTCGTTTTTTTTGGCTTCTTGAACGTCGGCTGCAAGCGTTTTCGCACAGCTTCCCGAAGGGGCCTGACCCGCTGAAATTATGGAGGGGTTGGTTTCAGACAAGATGTAATGACAAAAGAAGCGTCTGCGGAACTACTCGTTCTCCTCGACGATCGCCTCCGCGATCTCCCAATCGTTCATGTCGGGATTATCGTCGAGCATTTCGGATATTTTATCGTAAAGTTTTGGATCTAAGTCAAGAAATATAAGGATTTGTTCTTTGGAAAATTTTTCCTTATTTTTTCTGACTTGAGAGACATTGGTCGCAATCGAGCCGATCTCTTTCCCGATTTCTTTCCCGATTTCTTTCCCTCTTCTCTCGGCTTCTCTTTCTCGTTCCCGAACTTTTATTTCATAAAACATGTAGTCCTTCCTCCATTTTTCGTTAATTTTAGCTTCTTGAACGGCGGCGGCAAGCGTTTTCGCGTAGCTTCCCGAAGGAGCCTGACCCGCCATATAACGAAGCGCCCCTTTTAATTCCTCGTCTATTTCTCCAATCGTTCCGTTGACGTTCAACACAACCGACGTCGTTTCGTCGTTGAGGAAAATCTTGCCGTTTTCCTGACATTGGTTGACGAACGTGTACATGTACCTGTCGTCTTTGAAGTAGTCGAAAGTGCAGATAAAGATTACGAAACTCTTCTTGAGTTCGTTATAGTCCTTCCCCTTGTCGAGACTATCGACGTCGAGCATATTTCGATAATATCTGATTCGTTTAGGAAGATTTCTCTCGTCCGACGTCTGAATCTCTACCGCGTAAACGGACTTTTCGTCGTCTTCGCAATAAACGTCGAGCCTTACGCTTTTGACGTCGTAACTGACGTCTATCGTTTTTTGAAGTTCAGGATAGTTGATCTTCGCAATTTTCACGCCCAGGACGTACTCAAGCAACGGCTTGAGATTCTTCGGATCTCTCATCACCTTGCCGAACATGAAATCGTCGGTGATTGTGAGTTCGTCATAGTCTTTAAATCTGTTCTGTTTCAATTTGTCCATGAGAGCTCTCCCGAGCGCTTATTATACCTGAGCGTTTCAGAATATCAATACTTTTGAAAACTCCCTTCCCTGGGGTAATTTAAATATGACAAAATACGCGACAATATTAAAGAACGTCCCGCGTTGAATCAAGGCGGCGCGCATGTTCCAGAGTTCCCGCGTTCGTTTGGGCGTTCGCAACCTGTTTACCCGCGGCGCTCGCGCGACAAAGCGCGCGTTCGTCTGCGGTTCCAACTCTTCTTTTACGCGTTGCGATCCCGAAAGACGTCGGGGTCGAAATCGCCGTTATGTTTGGCGACGATCGTCGCGCACACGGCGTCGCCGGTAATGTTCACGGCGGTGCGAAGCATATCAAGAATTCGGTCGACGCCGATAATCAATCCGATCGCTTCCACGGGCAGGCCGACCGCTATAAAGACCATCGAAAGCGTGACGAGCCCGACCGACGGTATGCCCGCCGTGCCGACCGAGGCAAGCGTCGCCGTCGCGATCACCGTAAGGAACTGCGACAATTCCAGATGGATTCCGTACGCCTGGGCGGCGAACATGACCGCGACGCCCTGCATAATCGACGTGCCGTCCATATTGATCGTCGCGCCCAGGGGGATCGCGAACGACGCGAATTTCCGCGAAACGCCGATTTTCTTCTCTAAGTACTCGATATTCATCGGTATCGTCGCGTTAGACGTCGACGTCGAAAAGGCGAACGCCATGACCGGAAAGAATTTGTCGAGAAAACGGATCGGATTGAGGCGCGCAAATCCAAGCAACATCGCCTGATAGACGATAAAACACTGAATAAAAAGCGCAAGACACACGGCGAGCATATACTTGAGCAGCGGCGCGAACGCGTCGAACCCAAGATTGGCGAACGTTCTCGCGATCAGGCAGAAGACGCCGATCGGAGCGAACCGCATGACCAGCGACGTCATCTCCATCATCAGGTCGTTGCACTGCGCGTTAAACGTCGCGATCGCGCTCGCGCGCTCGCCCATCTTGGCGATTAGTATTCCGACAATTAGCGCGAAGAAAATGACTTGAAGCATGACCCCGCCCGCGAGCGCCGCGACGGGGTTTTCCGGCACGATATTGAGCGCCGTTTCTTTCACGGACGGCGCGGCGGTTTCGGCAAGTTCCTGCGTTTCGAGCGTCGTCATGTCGAGCCCAATCCCCGGCCCGATCAACGAGCCGACCGACAGCGCGACGGAAACCGCGATCGCGGTCGTCGCCAAGTAGAACGCGAGCGTCTTGCCCCCGATTTTTCCAAGCGACGACGGTTCTCCGACCGCCGACGCGCCGCACGCGATCGAAAAGAACACCAGCGGCACGACGAGTAGCTTCATTAACCGAATGAACCCCTGCCCCAGAACGTAAAACAGCCCGTCGACAAAGACGACGTCCCGAACGTATCCGTTGGGAACGCATAGGTTAAAAAGAACGCCGACCAAAAGCCCCGTCAATAATCCGACGAAAATCTTCGTCGTCAGTCCGATTCTCTTTTCTCGTTTCGTCATGGCGCAGACTTCTCATAGCGGTTGGCGCGGCGTAAATTGCGTTTCATTGAAGCTCCGCCTCGATTTGTTCGGCGTAACGAACCGTTTCCATGGCGTCGCGCGCGTACTTGTCGGCGCCGATCTGATCGGCGTACTCCTGGGTCAGCACCGCGCCTCCGACGCACGCCCTGCACCAGGGCGCGTGTTCGCGAAGCAATTTGATCGTCTCCTCCATCGCGGGCACGGTCGTCGTCATGAGCGCGCTCAGGCCCACAAGCGGCGCGTGAAGCCGAACCGCTTCGTCCACAATCGCTTGCGCGGGCACGTCTTTGCCCAAATCGGAAACGGCGAATCCGTAATTCTCCAAAATCAACTTGACGATATTCTTGCCGATATCGTGAATGTCGCCGTGAACCGTTGCGATGACGACGGGGCTTCTCGTAGGCGCGACGCCGTCCCCCGACTTGGCCATCATGAGTTTGACCTCTTCAAACGCCGCTTTCGCCGCGTCCGCCGCCATCAGCAACTGGGGCAAATAGACCTTTTTCTTCTCGAATTGCTCCCCGACGGTATTGAGCGCGGGAATCACTTCGTTTTGCACGATTTCAAGAGGTTTACGGTCTTTGAGCAGCTCTTTTGTAATGCGCCCCGTTTTTTCTTTAAGTCCGCGCACAATAGCGTTTTGCAACTCGGTCGTCTCGGAAGTCGGGGCCGTTCCCTGCTCCGCCGGCGCGCCGCTTCCCGGCGCCGCCGCGACGACGGTCGTCGTCGGAAGATTCGACGTATACTCGATATAGTCCATGCAGTTCTCGTCCATGTCGTGAAGCGCCCTGAACGAGTAATAGACGCCCATCATCTCCTGCGAGAACGGGTTCATAATCGCCGCGGAGAGCCCCTCTTCAAGACACAGCGCGAAAAACGTCGCGGTGACGATATTTCGCGTCGGCAATCCGAACGAAACGTTCGACACGCCCAAAGACGTGTTGACGGAAAGTCCGCGTCTTATGTCGCGAACGGCCTTCAACGTCGCGATCGCCGCTTTTGTGTCGGCGGAAATCGCCATCGCGAGCGGGTCGAAAATAAGGTCTTTTTTCTCAATCCCGTAGTCCGCCGCGCGCTTGATAATCTTTTTGGCGATCTCGACTCGTTTTTCCGCGTTATCGGGGATCCCGTCTTCGTCGAGCGTCAACGCGACGACAAAGCCGCCGTACTTCGCGACCAGCGGAAAGACCGCGCTCATTACCTCTTCTTTGCCGTTCACGGAATTGACCATCGCCTTGCCGTTATAGGCGCGAAGGCCGGCCTCCATCGCCGTCATATCGGTCGTGTCGAGCTGCAAAGGCAGGTCGGACACCGCCTGAAGTTCCTTGACGACGGCGACGAGCATGGCGGGCTCGTCGATTTCCGGCAGACCGACGTTGACGTCCAACACGCGCGCGCCCGCGTCCTGCTGCTTCAGCCCTTCGCCCAGAACGTAGTCGATATCGTTTTCGCGCAACGCCTGCTTGAAGCGTTTTTTGCCCGTCGGATTGATACGCTCCCCGATGAGAATCGGCTCTTTGCCAAACTCGACCGCGTGCGTGTACGACGAGACCAGCGAACGTTCTTTCTTCGTAACGGGAACAGGCTGCAGACGATTCGTCTTTTCCCGAACCGCTCGGATATAGTCGGGGGTCGTGCCGCAACAGCCGCCGACGATTCTGATCCCTTTCGCCATAAGCCGCGCGACCGATTCGGAAAATTCCGGCGGATAGACGTCGAACACCGTCTTGCCGTTTTCGGTGCGAGGCAGCCCCGCGTTCGGCTTGAGTAAAACCGGAACCGACGCGTAATCGAGGTACTCCTCCATAACGCCGACAAGCTGATCGGGGCCGAGCGAACAGTTCGCGCCGATCGCGTCCGCGCGCATTCCTTCGAGCATGGCGACCATCGCGGCGGGGGACGCGCCCGTCATCAACTTGCCGTCGGCGCCGTACGCGTTCGACACAAAGACCGCCAAATCGGAGTTTTCCTTCGCCGCCAGAAGCGCCGCTTTTGTGTCGTAGCTGTCGTTCATCGTCTCGATGAAGATCAGTTCCGCGCCCGCGGCGACGCCGTAGCGAACCGTCTTGGCGTACATGGCGACGGCGTCTTCGAATTCGTAGTCGCCGTAAGGTTTAAGGAGCTTGCCGAGCGGCCCGATATCCAACGCGACGAACTTTTCCCAATCGCTGACGCTCTCGTCGCGCGCGCGTTTGGCGTTGGCGATCGCGGCGTTAATGAGAAGCTCCAGTTCGGCGTCGTCGAATTTCAGCCCGTTCGCGCCGAACGTGTTGGCTAAAACGACGTTGCTGCCCGCGTCGTAATACGATTTCTGAATACGAACGATCTCTTCCGGACGCGAGACGTTCCAACGCTCCGGAAGTTCGCCCGGCTGAAGCCCCGCCGCCTGCAAAAGCGTTCCCATCCCGCCGTCCAGGACGACGAAATTGTCTTTCATAAAATCGCGTATATCCATTAACGACAATCCTTATACTCTTTCCAATCCGACAATCGCGGTTACAGACTTCGACGGCGCCATGAGGCACGAGTCGGCGAGCGTGATCCCCATGCGTCGACTTGCGTCCAGCAACGTGAGAAAATCTTTTTGCACCTCGAGCGGAAAATCCCCGTACCCCGGCGAAAACCTCGGCCGAGCCTTATATCCGGCGCGTTCCGCAGCCTTTTTTATATCTGAATTCAGCGCGTCGGCAAGCGCTTCCGCGCGTTCCGCTCCGTACCCTTGAAGGAAAAGCGCAAGATCGACCTCCGATCGCTCGTAGCGCCGAATCAGCCGATCCATCGCCGAGCCGATCGTCACGGCGAAGAAAACGACCTTCACGCACCCGCGAAGATTTCGGGCAAGCGCCTCCGAACGCTGCTCAAAAGGAAGAACGGGTAGCCCATCCGCGTCGCGCGACAAGGGCGCCGTCATGTACCCCGCCTTGAAGACAAACTTGCCGCGCGCAAGCTCGATCGCTCGTTCCACTCTGGCGAGAACGTCTTGGTCTTCGCCCGAGCCGCTCGCGATAGCGCGCGCCTTGTCCGCCGGAAACCCCGTGTAGCGCAGCAGTTCCGCGACGTCGACGGGCGGCTCGTCGTACTCGACGTACTGCGGCGTCGTGGCGCGCTCGTTCGCCAGATCCCCGGCTATTCTCTCGATATAGTCTCTCACTTGACTTTTATCTTCTCTCCAAACGCATGGAAAAACACTACTTTATGGCAATATATTTCTGATTCTTGCTTTTAGGTTTGTCTGGAATTGTCATGGTAATTCTTCCCAGTTCAAGCAATGGTTTCAGATACTTTCTGACAGTTTTTCTGTCCTTTATTTGAAGACATTCCATTATTTCCTGAATATGTCTTGCTTCTGAGCACAATCTTAATATTCTTACTTCTATACTCTCTTCGCCTGTTTGTCCTTTGACTTGGTGAAAATCATAGGGAATTCCGCCGTTATCATGGGGAAATTTTTGACCATCATAGGGAATTCCGCCGTTATCATAGGGGGAGCCTTGTTTCTGATTCCCTATGTTCAATTTATTAAACGGAATCGTAACGACAATCGAATTCTTCCTGAATTCATAAGCGTCTCTTCCATAAACCTAAACAACCTTCGGAACGCCTCGGGGTACGAGCTTCGTTCATTCTGACAAAACCCGAGCTTTTCCGTTCCTTATTATACGGGGATTCGGCGCGAATAACAAGCGCTTGACGCGAGATTGTCGACGACGCCGTTTCCGCTCGCGCCCGACTCGGCGACGTCTTTTTCATGCGGCGCGCCTTCGTCAAAATCATGTCGCTCCAACTCTTGACGCCGACGTTTTTTTTCCTATTCTAACATTTTGTCGAAGGAGCGAACGTCTTTTTCGACCGGGGATTATTGAAAACGAACATTGCGGAAACGCTCCGACGCCCGAATTGACGGGAAGGAAAAGAAATGTCGACCATTGCGGCGTCCGACGGCGCGGTTTTTGAGCGCCACGAAAAGAAATACCGTCTTTCGGAGTCGCTTTACGCCGAGTTCCTGAGTCGACTTCAGGAACGCGCGCGCGTCGATCGGTACGGCCAACAGACGATCGGGGCGCTCTATTTCGACACAAACGACTGGCTTCTGGCGCGGCGTTCGGCGTCTCAGCCGAAATACAAAGAGAAACTCCGGCTCCGATGTTACGGCGCTCCGACGCCGGACTCGACCGTCTACTTCGAGATGAAAAAGAAGTTCGACGGAATCTCGTATAAACGCAGAATCCCCGCGAAAATCGCCGACGTCGCGACCTTTCTCGACGGCGCGGAAGCGTCGGGGCGCTCGGGCCAGATTCTCGACGAACTCAAGTGGACGACGCGCTACTATCGACTCGCGCCGAGAATCATTCTGTTCTACGAACGCACAGCGTTTTGGGGAACGGACGAACGCTATTTGCGCGTTACGTTCGACGAGAACGTTCGTTTTCGAACCGATCGGCTGGAAATCGCGCCCGACGCGGCGACCGACGGAACGCCCCTGCTCGATCCCGGCGAAAGAATCATGGAGATCAAAGTCCCCGAGACGTTGCCGCTGTGGCTGAGTCGGACGCTTACCGAATTGAGAATCTTTCCCGTCCATTTTTCAAAATACGACGCGGCGTGCCGCTATATCAACAAGGAGAAGACTTCCCATGCTTGAAAACATTATCTCCGAGTCCTCCAATATGACGTTCACGACCCTGATCTGTCTGGGAACGGCGCTTGTTCTCGGGCTGATCGTCGCGCTTACGTATATGGTGCGAAGCACGTATTCGAAGAGCTTTGTGATCACGCTCGCGCTCCTTCCGGCGATGGTGGAGACGGTAATTTTGCTCGTCAACGGAAATCTCGGGGTCGGCGTCGCGGTTATGGGCGCGTTTAGCCTGGTTCGATTTCGCTCGGTGCCGGGCAGCGCCAAAGAGATCGCGACGATCTTCTGGTCGATGGTCGCGGGGCTCGCGTGCGGCACCGGATACGTCGTCTACGCCGCCGTCTTTACCGTCGTGATCGCCGTCATGATGCTGCTCTACACGCTCCTGAATTTCGGAGAAGGTTGCGAGGCAAACAGAACGCTCCGAATCACCATCCCCGAAGATCTCGACTACGCCGACGTTTTCAACGATATCTTCGCCGCCTACGCGAGAAACGTCGTGCTCGAACGCGTTCAGACGACCAACCTCGGCAGCCTCTACGAACTCAAATACTCGCTCGTCCTCAAAGACGTCAAACGCGAAAAGGAAATGCTCGACAAAATCCGACAACGCAACGGCAACCTCACCATCGTCTGCGGAAAAGCGCCTGAAAAAGACGAAATGTAGGTCCAAAGGCAATCCGGAACATAGGGAAACAATCATGAACCGTCGTTTGAAAACCGTCTTGATCGCAATCGCCGTCGTTTTTGTCCTTTGCGCGTCGGGCTACTGCGGCCTGAAGAAGCTTTTGCAAAACGCGCTGACTTCGCCGATGTGTCCGGAAAACTACGCGGAAACCGTAAAAACCGGGGGCGAACTCGAAGCGAAATACCTCGCAATGGGAGCCTCTTCCGTCGGTTACTTTGAAACGGATTATCCGGACGATAAGGACGTCGGAAAAATCGAGATTTGGTATCCGAAAGAACTCGAAACGACCGACGCGAAATTTCCCGTCGTTCTCTTCGTCAATGGGACGGGCGTTTTTGCTTCCCGATACAAGCCCGTCTTCGAACATCTCGCGTCATGGGGTTTTATCGCCGTCGGCAACGAGGATCCGTCGACTTGGGAGGGCAAAAAGGCTGCAGCGACGCTCGACTGGCTCCTAAAAGCGAGCGAAGACGAAACAAGCGTCTTCTACGGCAAAGTCGACGTCGATCGTATCGGGACGACGGGGCATTCTCAAGGCGGGGTCGGCGCGTTCAATTTGATCAACGAAACGGGACGAAAAGAGTTGTTCAAGTGCGCGGTCTCGCTCTCGCCGACGGCGGAAAAACTCGCCGCCGTGTTACGGATTCCGTACTACCCCGGCAAAACGACAATTCCGATTCTCTTGATCTGCGCGGCCAACGGCGACGTTCTCTCTCCGGAAGACCAGGCAAACTCCTACGAAAAAATCAACGCGCCAAAAGCGAAGGCTGTCAGAAAAAACGCCGGCCATGGAGAAACGCTCTACTTTGCCGACGGTTACGCGACCGCGTGGTTCGCCTGGTTCCTCAAGGACGATCAGGAGGCGCGAAAAGCGTTCGTCGGCGAAGACGCCGAATTCCTGACGAATCCGCTATATCGGAATCAAAAAGTCGACGTTCCGGAAACGCCGTGATTCCAAGGCTCGTTGCGACGGCGGAAAAGAGACTGAAAACCGCGTTCCTGAAAGAACAATCGCGAACCGTTAAGTTCTTCCAACGACAAACTCCCGGTTCGCGCTCCCGCGCGGAACGTAAATAACCGCTCCCGTTAGTCGCTGCGCCTTGACAAAAATCAACGTAAGAGCCTCAAGCGGTAGGGCGCGAAGTCGCCCGGACGCTGCAGACAAACAGGGCGGCGCCAAAACGCGCGTTTCTCAAATCAACGCCGCGCCAGACGGCAAATTCACGGCCGCGTTAACAAAACAAATCCTCGTCGATTTGTTCTCAGGTTACCTCAAATCACTAAAACAGACATTGTCAAACGTCATTTTTCCCGTAAAATTAAGGGAGAGGTGAAGACGAGACCAATTACAAGAAAAGGATACTCGACAATAAACTTGAATTGTATATGGAAGCTTTTGGAGCGACCTGGATCAGGGGGCCAAGAGGCTGTGGAAAAACTACGACGGCAAAACAAATAGCTAAAACGGTCGTTGAGTTTCAAGACGAAGAAAAAAGAGAGAACCTGCTGCTGATCGCAAATACTGCGCCAAACAAACTGCTTATAGGCGACAAACCTATTTTCTTTGACGAATGGCAGGACGCTCCCAAATTGTTTGGGACTATTAGAAAAGACGTCGACGACTCGGGTGAAAAGGGACTCTACATTTTGACAGGGTCGTCGTCCAGAGACGTGGACACGCCGCATACGAGGACGCTCAGGATTAGTCGATTGCAGACGTACCCGATGAGTCTATATGAAAGCGGCGAGTCCAATGGAACCGTCTCGCTGCGACGTCTGTTTGACAATCCCAATTCTTTTGACGGATGTCAATCGGATCTAAGCGTCGACGAACTGATTTTTGCGCTGTGTCGCGGAGGTTGGCCCGGAAGTCTGAATAATAAAACAGACAATGCAAAACTATTAGTCGCCGCAGATTTATACAAGCAGGCGTACTCGATTGACGTCTCAAAGATCGACGGGGTGAAAAGGAACCCCGTAATAGCGATGGATCTTTTGAGAGCTTACAGCAGAAATATCTGCACAGTCGCCACAGCGAAAACAATTCTTGAAGACGTTAAAACGAACAATCCTGCGTCGGACCCCATACACTACGACTATATCAACGCGTTGACGGAATTGTATATCATAGACGACGGCGTCTTCGTTATTCCCATCGGATGCTTGCGCGATTAAACGCCGAAAACATGGAAATAATTTCTGACGATTAAAACGCTTTTTGACGTCGAAACAACTTCTTTGTAAAATACTTTACAGAGAAGTTCCGGCGCGGACGCCGGGGGCGCGCGTTTAATAGGCGACTTGAAATTTGCAGAGGAAAAGGTTATGAAAAAAATAAGATTCGCGCTGTTTGTATTGTCGTTGCTTACGACCGCAACTTTTTTGGAGAATGGGAGCGCCGCTGAACCGCAAATGAAAAAAGAATCGTATACTATCGTAAAAACAGACGCTACGCCGGATTGGAGCAAAGTTCCCGTTCTGCAGATCGACAACGTGCAGTGGCTGGACGACGTTGGAATTCGCGCGCGGGGCCAGTTATGCTATTCCGACGAAGCGCTCTTCGTTCGTCTGAGCGCCGTTGAAAAGGACGTTCGCGCCGAACACACGGCGCCGCTTTCGCCCGTGTGCGAAGACAGTTGCCTTGAATTCTTCTTTAAAATTGTCGACGCTCCGAGCTATTTCAACTTTGAAATCAACCCAAACGGCTGCCTTTGCTTACAATTCGGGCCCTATCGGTCGGATCGAATCGACGTCGTCAAATCGAACGCGAAAGAATACTTCGATATCCATGTGAACAGAACGACCGACGGCTGGGAAGTTTTCTATACGATACCTTTGAAATTCATCCGGCTGTTCTATCCCGACTATCAGTTTAAAGGGGAACTGGCGGCAAACTTCTATAAGTGCGGAGACAAAACCGCGAAGAAACACTATCTGTCGTGGTCCCCTATTGATCTGCAATCGCCGAATTTCCATTGCCCCGAATACTTTGGCACAATTACTTTTGCCCCGTAACGGACAATCGGGTTGAATCCGACATATTCCGGCTTATAGAGTCGTACGAACGTTCAAAATACGGGACGATCGTTTCCCAAGCCAGGGTCGTTTCCCAAGCCGGGGTCGACGTCGGAAACGGAACCGTGACGTTCGTCCGCCGGTCTTTTCCATGTGGAAACGATTCCGAGACTGTCGTGCGGCAGACGGCGGAGACGTCGTTTGCCTCGTTTTGCCGTTTCGGCCTTTTTCCACGACGGAGCGCGACGGAGACGAACAGGAAGAACAGCCGCGCAAAACGCGGCAAAACGGGCGATATCAACGCTGTTGGAAAGGACTAATTTGACGCGTCGTATCCTTTTTTTGTGTCACGGGAACATCTGCCGAAGCACGATGGCGGAATTCGTGATGAAGTCGAAAATCGAAGCGGCGGGGCTTTCAGACAAAATCTACGTCGAGTCGGCGGGCACGAGCGACGAGGAACTCGGAAACCCCGTCTACCCCGGCACGAGGCGCGTTCTCGCCGAGCACGGAATCGACTGCTCCGGCAAGTACGCGCGGCAGACGACGCGCGACGATTACGCCAAATTCGACTATTTGATCGGCATGGAGCGCGTCAACGCGCGCAATATGAAGCGAATCTACGGGGGCGATCCCGACGGCAAAATCCGGCTCCTGCTCGACTATACCGACAAGCCCGGCGATATCGACGACCCGTGGTATCACCGCGATTTCGACGCGACGTACCGCCAAGTCGACGCGGGCTGCGACGCGCTGCTTGCCGCCCTCAGGAAAGAACTCGACGACAATTGATCGACGTACGCGCCGCCGGCTCGCCCCCTGCGGCGTTTTTTATTTTTACAGAAACACTACGTTAACACCCTTTTTACGAGCGTTATTATCTTTATTCTCTATTATCGCGTCTAAAAAATTATAAAAAATTTTTAGTTTTTACAAAAAACGACTTTTCTACTATTGACAAGGCGCCGATATCAGTCTATAATGAGAGACGTTCAAGACAGGAAGTCGGGAACGAAAATTCGCAGGAGGCGATACCAGCGGCGTCGGTTCCTTTTTAGCAATCATTCTAAAATCCCAGCCGAAGCCGTACAAACAGGCTAAGCGAACGCACGGACGTCAATTCGGCGAAAACGGAGTCTCTAACGCCGAGCGCTTGCCCGAAATAAGCCGACGCGACGACGGATCGGAACGTCGGCTGGATAATCCCGTTTCCGCTTCGCTTAACGTTTACAGTTTCTACCCTCGTTGGTTTTTCTCTTGATTTTCGCGACGTCGGCGTCGCGACGGAAAGCGAGGGCGTCGTTTGTTGGCGACGTAGCCGCAATCAAGGCGTAAACGCCGCTAATATCAACTCTTATTTATTTGGAACGCGTCGCCGAAGACGAACGCGGTGTTCGTCGACTGCCGCCGCGCAACGAAAGGAACATGCAATGCAACTTGATTACACGCACGTTTGCGTCGTTCTCGACGCGTCCGGCTCAATGGAATCGATTAAGTCCGACGTCCAGGGCTCGCTTAAGAGTTTCTGCGCCGAACAGCGAAAAAAAGCGGCGCAAGGAGAGAAAATCGCCGTCGATTTGTATCAATTCAACAGCGACGTCGCGCGTTTAGCGCACAATTCCACGCTCGACGAACTCGAACGCTACGTCGATCGTTATTCCTGCGGGGGGTGCACCGCGCTTTACGACGCGGTCTGTCAGGGAATCGACGAACTCGGCGCGTTTTTCGCGGCCTTCCCTGAAGAAAAACGACCGGAGGACGTTTTGTTCGTTATCGTTACGGACGGTTACGAGAACGCGAGCAAACGCTTTGAAGCTTCGCACGTCAAGGCGAGAATCGAGCTTCAACGCGACAAGTACAATTGGAGTTTCGTCTTCCTCGCTTCCGGAATCGACGTCGAGCGCGCCGCCGCCGATATCGGGGTTCTGGCGGACGAAGCGGTCGAATTCCAACGCGAAGAGGCGGGTGCAAACATTCGCGAAAGAATGAATTTGAACATGGCAAACTTTCGCCAATCGAGAAATTCGAGAAGAAAGAAGTGACGCGGCGTCGCAAAATTGGAGCCGCAAGCAGTAGGCGGCTTCGTCCGCCGGATGCTGCAGGCAACGTCGACCAACGCGACGCGTTGCGTGTAAAACGACGCCAAGCCGGGGATGTAAATCCCCGGAAAGCTTTATTTAACGCTACGCTCCGCCGACAGACGTCGCGTTCTTACTTCGGCTTTCGCCGAAACCGTCGGTATCAACCGACGGCTGGCCGCGCTGCGCGCGGGACGCGACGCGGTTGGCTTCACGGAGCGACCAACGGGAGCGACTGTCCAGTTCCGCGCGGGAGCGCGAACCGGAAGTCCGCCCTCGGACGCCGCGCTGCGCGCGG
>JAFZNK010000316.1 GCA_017550965.1 Thermoguttaceae bacterium | reverse complement strand
TCCGCGACCTGTTCGCCGACGTCGACGACGACCTCGCGCAGCGCGGGGTTCGGCGTCTGCTTGCCGAGCGCTTGGAACGCCATAAGAACCGGCACGCCGTTCTCCAGCAATTCGCCGAGTTGCGTTAGAAACGCGGCGATCGCCGTTGCGGGCGGCTTGCGTTGAAACCACTTGCCGACGTTCACGTCGTTCTTGTGCGCGTCCTCAACCGAGATCGGAAAGAGTTTCTGCGCCGCGAGTCGATCGAGCGCTTCCTTCTGCGTATTCGCCGTCATGACGCCGACGACGTCTTTGCCGGCGCGCGTCTTCGCTTTGTACTTATAATCTGGCATGGCTACCTAACGAACGCGGCGCGTTATTTGCGATCAACCAGTTCCGTATAAAGTTCAAGATACTTCGTCGCGCTTTGCTTCCACGACAAATCCTCCGTCATGGCGCGCCGGATCATTTTCGTCCAGTCGTCCCGGCGATCGCGATAGCAATGGAGCGCCCAGCGAATCGCCTTCATCATGTCGTCCGCATTGCACCAGTAGAAGACGAAACCGTTCGCCGTACCGTTCTGGATATTTTCGTCGGAAGCGTTCGTTACGGAATCGTAGAGTCCGCCGACGTTGTGCACGAGCGGCAACGAGCCGTAACGCAGACTGTACATCTGATTCAGGCCGCAAGGCTCGTAACGACTCGGCATGAGAAAGACGTCGATTCCTGCTTCGATCCGGTGCGAAAGATCCGGCGAGAAGTAGTTCCTCACCGCGACGTTGCGTGGATACCGGCGCGCAAGGGACGCAAAATGGTCCGCAAGACTGCGCTCGCCCGAGCCGAGAACGACCAACTGCGCGCCCTCGCGTTCGACAAGTTCCGGCGTTACTTCGGCGACGAGATCGAGACCCTTTTGAGGATCGAAACGACTCACGACGCCAAAGAGCGGAACGTTCGGGTCTTCGGGCAGTCCCATTTCGCGTTGTAACGCCGCCTTGCACTTCGGCTTGCCGATTGGAAAAGTTTCGCTCGTGTAATTCGCGGCGATCGCCTTGTCGGTCGCGGGGTTCCATTCGTCGACGTCGATTCCGTTAAGAATACCGCGAAGATCCTGGGAACGCGTTTGCAGAACGCCCCGAAGGCGCTCGCCGCATTCTTCCGTCTGAATTTCCTGCGCGTACTTCGGGCTAACCGTCGTGATCGCGTCGCTGAAGACAAGACCCGATTTCAGCATATTGAGCTGACCGTAGAACTCCATCTTATCGTACGTAAAGAGACTCCAGTCGAGCCCCGTCAGATCCATCGCGCCGCGCCAGAATCGACCTTGGTGCCGCAAATTATGGATCGTTATGACCGTCTTAATTCGATCGAACGGGTTCGCGCCCTGGCGAACGGAAGCGTCGTAGCGCGGTCGTCCCGCTCCGCCAAAGATTGAATCGTACTCGAAACGCGAACGCGTCTTATAGATCGAGTCGAGATAGACGGGGACCAAGCCCGTCTGCCAATCGTTCGCGTTAATCACGTCGACGTCGAGATTCAAGACGCGAATCAATTCTAGCGCCGAACGCGAAAAGAACGAGTAACGCTCGCAGTTGTCGCTGTAGTCGACCCCTTGGTTGTTATAGATTCCGTCGCGATTGAAATAGTCGTCGTGCTCGATAAAGTAGACGTCGACTTCGCTACCCGAGAGCTTCGTTCTCTGAACGCCCGCGCGCTTCGTCTCGCGACCAACGACCGCCTCAAGCGTTACGCCGTACATCGACTCAAGACGTTCGTTCGAATGGGTGAAGTACTCGCGCGCACACTTGTACAGCGGCGTTACGATCGAAACTTTACAGCCGAGTTGCGAAAGCGCTTTAGGCAACGCGCTACACACGTCCGCCAAACCGCCCGTCTTAGAATAGGGGGTCGCTTCGCTTGCGACAAACATAACGTGCATCGTCTACTCCTTATGATATCCATACGCTCAGAACGCGTCAAACGCGCGACGCTTACCCTCGTCTACTACGCTTCAAATCGACGCGTTTGGCGCGAATCGCACGGCGTTCCTATCTAATTTACCAAAAAAAAACGTTTTGGAAAGTTGCCCGAGCGAGCAAACGGCAAAAAACGGCCCTATTTCGGATCGCAACCATGCGTTCTTGCCTTTACTTAGACTCTTCATCTTGCCGATTTTACCAAACGATCGCTTTAATAATGGGAATTTCCAACGAAACAGACCGGCGAACCTCTTGACGGACGACCTTGGCAAAGGGTACAATATCGGCGTAGTATTGACAAACAGGCGATTAAGTAGGAACGCGTCGCGCAATGGACGGCGACGCGCGCCAAACGGTCGTTCGACGCGACTGGGCGTTTCG
>JAFZNK010000315.1 GCA_017550965.1 Thermoguttaceae bacterium | reverse complement strand
CGCAACTCGCGCCGCAACGTTTTTCAGGTCCTCTTAAACAACTTGTCAATCTCCGCAATGGTAAAGACGAGAGTGGAAGGTCGTCCGTGCGGGCAGTGGTGGGAGTTAATTTCCTCTTCCGCGAGCGCGACGAGTTCGACGACTTCGTCGGTTCGCAGCGAGTCTCCTGCTTTAATAGCGGCTTTGCACGCGGCTTGCTTGAGCGCGGCGTCGACGAGTTCCGAGATATTTGACTTTGCGCCCTTTTTCGCCATAAAGACGCCGAGCGCGGTCTGAAAGATTTCAGTCGCGGAAACCTTGCCCAGTAGCGCGGGATAGCCGCTCACCATAATCGTATTGCCGCCGAAGTCGCCGACGATAACGCCAATTTTAGCGAATAGCTGGACGTTCTCTTTCGTAAAGGCGGCTTCCGGCGCGGTTAGATCGACGACTTCCGGCGTAAGCAGCGGCTGCGAAACGACTTCGCCTTCTTCCAGATTTGCTTTGAGCTTCTCGTAAAGAATGCGTTCGTGGAGCGCATGCTGATCGACGATCGCAATTCCATCTTTCGTCTCCATAACGAGATAGCGATCGCACATCTGCACAACGGGCCAACCTTGCGAATTGCGCGCGACTTCCTTCGCAGGGCGTTCGTCGTTCTGGGCGCGTATGCGCGCGCGGAGTTCGTCGCCGCTTACGATCAAGCCCGTTTCTTCCTTTGCGGTCGGTAGAAGCTCGTTCGGCGAAGACTTCGCGTTTGCGACGGCGGTCTCCCAGGGATTGAGGGGCGGGAACTTTTTGAATTCCGGAACGCCGCCCAACGCTCGTCTTGCGAAATCAAGCTGATCGTCGCGATCGGCGCGTTTCCTGACGTCTGCGCGCGACTGCTCGCCGTCCCCGTTTCGCCGCAACTCTTCGAACGCGGCTTCTTCCAGCGCGGCGTTGGCGTCGTCGATCATTTTATCAGCGATCGCCTCGGGGGATTCCGGGTTCTCCTGGCGCTCTTTCGCTTCGCCGCGCAACCATCCGAGGACGTCGCGTCGACTCGCTTCGGCAACGTCGGAGTCGAGCGCGGCGATCGGATCGCTTGGATCGACGTCGGGCACGAATCGCGGTTCGGACGGCGTCTGGACTTGGGGGGCGTTCGAGTCGTTTGCGGGTTTGGCGCTTTCGGCGGTTGTTTCGACGCGCGCGGCGTCGGCGAGTTCGTCCTCGGTCGGGCGGCTCTTGAGATCGACTTTGAGGAACTGATCGCGCACGCCGGACAGGAGCCCCGCGTACATCGCTTGCCCGTCGAGAAAGCGAACCTCCTGCTTCGTCGGGTGCACGTTGACGTCGACGAAGTCAGGTGGAGTCGTTATATTGAGGAACGCGACGGGAAACTTGCCGACCATCATGAGACCTCGGTAGGCTTCCGTGAGCGCGTGCTGAAGCGCCTTATCGCGGAAGAATCGTCCGTTAACAAAGAGATACTGCATAGCGGAGGTTCCACGCGCCAGATCGGGGAGTCCTACGTAGCCGGACACGGCGATATTGCGCCGACTTGAATCGACGCGAACGAGCT
>JAFZNK010000314.1 GCA_017550965.1 Thermoguttaceae bacterium | reverse complement strand
GTCGGTTATGCGCGTCGCCAATCGCCGCGGTTTTGTCCGCCCCCAATGGAGGCGGCTTTCCGCCTTCGGCGGGGCGACGCCTCGCGGCTTTCGCCGCTTCGTCGTTGTTTTTTGTCTTTGATTTTGTTCTTTGTTTTGTCGTTAATCGACGGTTTTACCGGCTCTTGCGAGCCGTCGTCGACTCCAGTCGACGACACTCCGCCTGCGGCGGGACGCGCTACGGTTGGTTATGCGCGTCGCCAATCGCTACGTTTTTGTCCGCCTTCGGCTGGGCGACGCCTCGCGGCTTTCGCCGCTTCGTCGTTTTTTTTTGTCTTTGATTTTGTTCGTTGTTTTGTCGTTAATCGACGGTTTTACCGGCTCTCCGCCTGCGGCGGGACGCGTTGCGATTGTTTTGACGTCGTTTTCAGATTTTTCCATGATTTTTTAAAAAAGAACGAATATTCGCCTTTTCGAGCGCAATAATCAGACAAACCTTTTTTATTAATCACGGGAGAATCTGAAAATGAAAATCAATTTGATCAAAAGAATCGCCAAGCGCGACGCGATACTCCTTTACGCCTTTTACGCCGATAAATTGCGACGAGAGCCAAACGCTTTGCGGAAAACTTCTTACGAGCGAATCGCCGTCGAACTCAACGACGCGAATTGCGCGACGTCGCGCGGGTTTGCGTTTACGGCGGCCGTCGTTCGCTCCTGCGTCGTCGAACTCGAACGTTCCGGCGTCGCGACGCGCGAGATTGTCGCGCCGGGAAAATTCGACCTGGAATTGCGCGATCCGACCGCTCCGACCGACGATCCCCCGTTCAAAGACGACCTCCCCGAACGCGACGCGCCCGAACGGGATCGTTCCGAAACGCGCGCGGCCGCGACGCCTCTTGCGCGCTCGCGCGCGCGTAAAAATAGTAATAAAAATAAATTAATAAATAACGATCTTGTTTCTTGTTCGGAAAAGGATCTTTCAGAAAAGGACGATCGTCCCACCGTCGACGACGTCGTCGCCAGGTTCGACTTTACGACTCCCAAAGCGCGTTCGTTTCGCGATTGGCTCCTGCGCGACCTGTACGAGCCCGGCTTGCACGCCGACTTGATCGATCGAACAATATGCGCCGTTTGGAAAAAGTACGTCGGGTTGAACGAAGTTAAAATCGCGATTCGAGAGGCGCAGGAAGAGAAACGCGTTCGAGAAGCGACCAACGGATATAAAGGCGCAAAGACCCTTTGGCAAACGTTTTGTCTTCGCGTCAAGAGCTGGTACGACGAAGCGGGCGTACGTTGGACGCCGACTTCGTTTCGACGCGAACGCCCGATAAAACCGCGCCTGTTGGCGTCGACGCCGTAACGCGGACGCGTCGGCGTCGAACGGGGCGTCCGCCGTTACGAAACGCCCTCTTCCTGAAAGCGTTTTTTCAAATAGATTCTGCATTCGGAGAAGAATTCCTGATTCTTCGGGTCCTGATAATCGGCGTAGGACCAGGGCAGGGCTTTCCACTGTTTTTGCGCGTACATGAGCGTCGTTTCGGCGAAGATTCCGTCGCGGAGATAGATACGGTGCGCGTGGTCTTTGGTCGACGCTAAAATCAACTTTCCCAACTCGATATAGCCGGGGTCGAGATTGAGCGGGCGCGGGGTCGGGACTTTGCCTTCCGCGTAGAGTTTCGCGCCGATCTCTTCTTCCCACGCGTTCGTCTTGATTTTAATCGCGGCAAGATCGCCGGGGTCGGCGAGTCGCTCGAAGATCCAGAATCGCTTGGGGAGCGCGGCGCCCATCTCTTTGTCGTAATAATGAGTGAAGTCGTCGAATCGATAGGTCGGACTCTCCATGGCGATCGGGCCGAATTCGCGTTCGACGCGCGCTTTGCCCAGCGCGAGCGCTTCTTCGTCGACCCCAAACGCCGCGATTAACAGAAGAACCGGTTTGACTTTTCTTATTTCGCCCATGACAAGTACTTACGCGTTAGGAATGTTGAATCGCTTTATGCGCGAGTTTTTCGTTTCGAAACAGATCGATTGTGAAAAACGTCAGCGCGATCCAGATGAGAACGAAACTGACCCATTGAAACGCGGACGTCTCTTCGCCCAGGACGAAGACGCCGCACAGAAACTGACCGGTCGGACACAGGTAGTTGAGCAGTCCGAGCGTCGACAATTTGATTCGAACCGCCGCGGAGCCGAAGAGCAACAGCGGAATCGCCGTCAACGCGCCCGCGCCGATAAGGAGACTGAGGAAATACGAGTCGGTCGACCAAAAAGGCGCCGTTTCCGGAGCCAGGATTTTGTAGACGATATACGCCGCGCCGATGGGGAGCGCGAAGAGCGTTTCGACGCTTAGCGCGGTCGTGGAGTCGACTTCCATCTTTTTGCGCAGGACCGAATAGATCGCGAAGACGAGCGCGACGACGACGCTTTCCCACGGGAGTCGACCTACTCCCGACGCGAACACGACGACCGCGACCGCCGCGAGCGCGATGGAAATCCACGCCAAAAGGCTCGGTCGTTCCCGAAAGACGAGCGCGCCAAACGCGACGCTCACAAGCGGACTCGCGTAGTTGCCAAGACTTGCGTACAACGTGTGATTGACCGCGACGAGCCAGATGAAGAGCCCCCAGCTTGCGGCGGTCGTCGCCATGGTGACAAACAGCCCCGCGACCAGCCAGGGGTTGCGCAACGTTCGCAGAATCTGCTTTCCTTTGCCCCGGAGAAGCACGATCGGAAAGAGGACGACGGTTGTAAAGACGGCGCGAAACGCGAGCGTAACGAGCGGAGGAACGTCTTTTAACAGAACAAAATAGAGCGGGAACAGACCCCAAATAAGAAACGCGGCGAATCCCAGCGCGGTTCCGAAAAGTTCCGACTTGGGATTCGACGCGTAGTTTTGCTTAGGCGTTTTGGGCACGACAAATCGATCGCGTCGGGAAAGCGACTTTTCCGACGCCTGAGGAGGGGAGCGTTATTTCTTTTGTCCGTGAACGCGCGCGTACTGTTCGGCCTTGCGGCGTTCTTTGATACGCGCGTTTCTGATTTGCCCGACTTTTTTGAGTTCCGCGGCGTCCAACGCGGTTTCGCGTCGACGCGAGAAGAAAACGCACAAAAAGACCGTTACGGCGGCAAACAGGAGGAAGCTCGCGTAGCTGAGGACCCAGACGGGATCCCCGGCCGCCTCTTCTTCTTCCGCCGCGAGCGCTAAGGGCGAGTTGGCGACCAACAACGCGATTGCGGAAAGGTACGAGAGAATTCGAAGTTTAAACGAACTGCTCTTCATTTTGTATTCTCGTGAGTCTGTTGCGTGGATTTTGACAAGGCCGCGTTTTTAGGTTCCGGCGCGACCGACTTGCGTTATTATAACCTCCCATCGCCGCGAGAGGAAGTCCCCGTCGAATTATTTTGACGGGAATTCCGGGAACGACGGCTCATTTGTTCTTGTAGTAGGAATCGATATGTTCCCACGCTTCCCGCGCCGTTTTGGCGAATCGGAACAAGTCGAGGTCTTTGGCGCTGATGACGCCGTAGTCGACCAAATGTTGGAAATTGACCGCTTTCTTCCAGAATTTCTCGCCGAAAAGGACGACGGGGAGATCTTGCATTCTGCCCGTTTGTCGGAGCGTGAGCGCCTCGAAGAGCTCGTCGAACGTTCCAAAGCCGCCGGGGAAGGCTACCAGGGCTTTCGCGCGCAGAAGAAAATGCATTTTCCGCATGGCGAAATAGTGGAAGTTGAAGCACAGATCGGGCGAAATGAACGGGTTGGGCTCCTGCTCGAACGGCAGCGAGATGTTCAGCCCGATCGACGCTTCGCCCGCGTCGTAGGAGCCGCGATTGGCCGCTTCCATAATGCCGGGCCCGCCGCCGGTGCAGATGACGTATTCGCGTATTTTGTTGACGCGAATTTCGCCTCTTGGGCCGCGCTCTTCGTTGAAGACGTCGTTTTCTTTCGCCACAAGTTCGCCGAATTCTCTTGCGATTTGGTAGTATTCGCTCAGTTCCAACGCCTTTTCCGCGCGTTTGAGCGCGTCGGCTTTTTCTTTGTTCTCCGGCGCGTTTTGCGCGGCTTTGTTCGCGGCGTCGTATCGCTCCTGAGCGACTTTGGGATCGAGAATCCGGGCGCTTCCGAAAACGATGATCGTCGAGGCGATATTTTCGTGTTCGAACGTTTTTTCCGCTTTCAGGAACTCCGAGAGGAGCCGGGCGGTTCTGCCGTCGCCGCGTTCCAGGAAGTCGGGGTCGCGCGTCGACATACGGTAGCTGGGCGCGTTTTTAAGCCGCGCAAGATTTTGCTTGATATCGGCAAGGTCGGATTTTTTAGGCTGCATACGATCGTTCCTTTCAGCGAACGGATTTTTGGAAAAGACCGCGCGAGCGCGTTGTTTTCTCGCGTCTGATATAGTATAATGAGACGGCGTTGAAAAAACAAGACGCTATGCAGGGTGAAAAACAACGATGACCATTTCCGAATTAATTGCGGCCAGGGAGCCCGATTGGAAAGCGCTGGAAAATCTGATCGATTCGTATTCCAGCGTTTTTCGTCGAAAGACTCCGGAAGACGTCGCCAAATTGACGAGTTTGTACCGCGCGGCGAGCAGCGACCTGGCGCTTGCGGAATCGTACCAACTCCCCGAGGCGACGATCGGCTACCTGAACAATCTTGTCGGGCGCGCGCACAACTGCCTGTATCGCAAGCGTCGGGTTCTCTGGTCGGAATTCTGGCGCGTCCTCTTTTTCGACGCTCCGCGCTGGATCGTTTCCGAGCCGACTTTTTGGGTCGCGCTCGCGCTCTTTTGGATTCCGTTTTGCGTCTGCGAGTACAAATGTATGGCGGAGCCCGAATTTGCGGAGCAGGTCGTCGGCGGGGGACAGCTGGATATGATCCGGTCGATGTACTCCAACGCCCTGGACGAGGATCCGGTCGACCGGCTGGACATGGTCGCGTTCTACGCGTATCACAACGGATCGATCGGCTTGAAGTCGTTTTGTCTGAGCGTGTTGGGGCTTGTTCCCGGTCTTTTGATTTTAGTTTCCAACGCCGTTGCGCTTGGCTCCGTGTTTGGGTATATGCAAAGCGGGGTCGTCGGCTCGGACGTAACGGCGAATTTTCTCGAATTTACGACGGCGCACGGCCCGTTTGAACTCACGGCGATCGTCTTGAGCGCGGCGGCGGGGATGAGAATCGGGTTCGGCTTAATCAAGACGGGCGGATATTCGCGGCTCGATTCGATTCGGCGCGCGGCGATTCAGGCGTTTCCGACGATCGCGGCGGCGCTGACGCTCTTTTGCCTTGCCGCGACGATCGAGGGCCTGTTCTCGCCGAGTCGCCATCAATGGTTTTGCGACCTGTTGGGCGTCGATTCGCTCACGTTGAAAAAGGGATTGGCGGGGCTTTCCACCGCTTTGCTGATTTTTTACTTCGCGGGCCTTGGCGGTATTGGCTTCGTTAAAAATCGTTTCTTTCAACGTTGACGCAGATTATGGATACGAAATTATCGTCGAATTGGGCGCGTCGATCGATCGTCATACGCAAACGAACGTTGGACGAAACGCGCGATCTTTCGCTTCGCGTCCTGGGCAAGCTCTTTAAGCCGCTCCTGCTGTATTATCTTGCGCTCGCCCTGCCGATTTACGCGATCGACGCGTTGATTTGGGCCGCGTTCATGCCGCCGGTCGCGTTTGACGCCGGAATCAACTCCTTCCCGTATCGTGGATTCGCTCTGTTTTGGAATCATGTCGATTTCCTGTCGTGGATTTACGTTACGGTCTGGCTGGAAACCTCTTTTGTCGGATCGCTGGCGACTCAATATCTTGGAATCTGGCTTTTTAACTCCGACGGCGACGCGCTGAGTCGCAAAAACGTCGTCAGAGCCTGGAAAGCGCGCTGGTTCCAGCTGGCTTACTACCTGATTGTCACGCGAATTATCCGAACGCGCTTCTTTTACGCCGAAACGATTTTGCTCGAGCAGACGCCGTTTCGTTCGCGCGCCGACCGTATTTCGACGAGCAAACGCGTTCGCAACATCAACAACGGATCCTGGGGAACCTTCTTTGGGAATCTCTGGTCGACGGAAACGTATCTGTGCGTCGGCGTAACTTTGGGCGCCGCTATGGTTTATTTTCTCGTTAACTCGTTGGTTCCCGATTTGGCTCCGCGTTTGATCGTCTTTGATTTGGCGCTCTTTCCCGCGTTGGTCTTCGGCTGCAGATTGTATTACGTCGCGTACAGCTTTTTTTCCTACGTGAATTACCGAATTGTCAGCGAAGGCTGGGATCTTGATCTCGCGTTTAAAGTGGAAGCGACAAAACACGAGAGTCCGGAAGGCGCGGACGAGGCGATTCCCAGGCGGTTCAGACGTTCCAGGACGCTCGCGCCGATGACGCTGGAGTTCGATTTTTTGGAAAAGGAAACGTCGCAAGAGGATTTGACGTCGGAGGAGCGGTCATGAACAGACGAATTCCACTAATCGGCGCGACGCTCCTTGCGGCGTTTTTCGCGTTTTGGATCTGTTCCGCGCGCGCGGACGAACCGTCGGGCTCTTCTTCGACCGCCGCTCGGGAATCCGCCGAGTCCCAGGCGTTTCAGAAATCGATAAAAAAGTCGCGCTTTCCCTGGCTCTCCCCCGAAACGGGCGAAGTAAAGTATCTGCCTCGCGAGGCGATCGAGGTTCCGAAGTCGCGACCGGTTCGCAATCGTTCTTCCAGCGACTCTCAATGGGGGGGCGCCGCGTTCACCGTCGTTTGCTGGGCCGTTATTTTGACTTTTTTTGTCGTCGCGATTATTGCGATCGCATTGGCGATTCGTTCGATGGTTATTAAAAAAGCGCTTTTAAAAAGACGACTTGCCGCGGACGCTCAGGCGAGAGAACGTCGGATCAACGCGCTGGCGCCCGAAGCCGCCGAGCAATACGACGACTTGCTCCTTTCCGCTGAAAAAGCGCGCGCCGACGGCGATTATCGTCAGGCGCTGGTCTTCTATTTCAGCTATTTGCTCGTCGAAATGGACAAGCGCGAGTTCGTCTTGCTCGCCAAAGGAAAGACGAATCTCGAGTATTGGCGCGAACTTGCCGATTTCACGGAACTTCGAACGATCTATCGCGCGACGATGAACGAATTCGAACGCGTTTATTTTGGGGGCGCGTCGATTTCGCGGGAGGAATTCGAGCGCGTTTGGTCGCGTCGGCCGCGTTTTGAGGATCTCATGCGGGAAAAAGACGAAGAAGAGCGGCTCCGACGCGAGGCGGAAGAACTCAAGCGGCAGTCGACAGGCGTCGGCGTCTCCGCGTCGGTCGTTTTAATCGCCGCCGTTATGTTGGCGTCGTGTTTTGGTTGCTCGCCTAAGAAAGAGGAGCGTTGGAAGAGTTCGTACTCTTCTTACGCCAACAGTATACACGCGAAGAGCCTCAATTCGGTAACGGCTTATCTGGACTATTGCCGTCGGAATACGAAATGGAAGCTCAAAACCGTCCCCTACAACCATCTGTCGGGCGAAGAATTTGCGGATCTGACGAAGAATCAGGACGCGATTATTTGCTTTGATTCTCCCGAATACGGCGACATGCCTGTTTCGTCTCCGTTTTGGTCGGACGTCTGGTTGTATCCTCGCGCGAAAGATCGTTCGATTCAAGTTCAGGCGATGGACGCGAACTTGCGCCGATACGCTCAGGCTTCGGACGACGACTTTGATCGTTTTTCCTTTACGGAAACGACTTACGGTTTCTACCAGATTGAAAAGGAAGTCGCCTGGTGGCTTAATGAGAAACCGAATCGAACGTTTATCCTCGTCGCCAGAGGCTGGGACGCTCTTCCGTTCTATCTTCTGGACGCGCGTCAGGCGACGATTAATTCCGGCGCGCCGGAATACGATCCAAAATTGCGGGAATGCGACGAACTGCTTGCGGAGTATATGCGGCAAGTCAAATCGTTGTTAAAACCTGTTGAAATCAAGGAGAACGACGGAGACTTTGTTTTTCCCTCGAACGTTCCGCTGCTTTTGGAACGACACGGGGGGTCTCCCAAGTTGACTTTTTCGAGAAATCGGGAAGAAAAACGGGAGCTTTTGAAAGAACCTCTAAAACGTCTCGGCCATTTCGTTCGGATCTTTGACGACGACGAGAGCGAAGAGGCGGAAAAACTGTTGCCTCGCGAACTGGTCGAAGAGGTCGTTAGCGAAGTCGACAAGATTGTCAAACGGGAAATAACGTCGAATCGCTCGGACGATTCAGACGGTTCTGTCGACATGAGCGAAGTTTTCGGCAAAAAATACGACTTTTTTAGCGGCGATCTCGACTCATGGAACGCGTTGAGTTTCGACGAGAAATGGCGCGTTGCGTTTACGACGATCAAAAACGCGAACAACGACGCCTACACGTTGAAAAACGACATGCAGGAGGGGATCGCCGCGCCCGTTTATTTTGACGAATGGCAGACGACGCCCAGTTCCTTTCGACACATATTTGACGACGGAACCGATTGGCCGACGGCAAGTTCCGTCGACGAAGAGGACGCGACGACGCAAGACGGTTCTAAAGTCAAACTTCCGCCCGATCCGCTCTTTGTAACGCGATTCGTTCCCTCTTCTTTTGGCGATTGGCCCGACGTCGGGTACGTGTCCAAAGACGAGAAAGACGAATTCCTTGATCCGCAACGCCTTGTCAGGAAAGGCAAATTCAGCGGCGATCCGAAATGGACGGAGGGGCTGCCCGAAGAGGCGCGATTGCGCGAATTCTGTAAAATCGAACCTCGCGGCGACACAAAAGTTCTTCTGGCGCAGGGAGATATTCCGTTGATTTGCGAGCGCAAAATCGGAGAGAGTCGTCTACTGATCGTGAATTCGACGTCGTTTTTGTCGAATTACGCGCTGACCGATCCCGTCAATCAAGCGCTGGCGGCAAAATTGACGCGCGAATTGTCGCCCAGGTCGAAGACGCTTGTCTTTTTGGAGATGTTGAACGTTTACGACGGAATACCCGAAATCGCTAAGAAGGAAGACGGGCCGTTTTCGCTCAAAAAGCTGACGCCCTTCACGATTTTTATCTGGCATCTGGTCTTCCTGGGCGCGTGCGCTATCTTTTGCGCGTATCCGATCTTTGGGCGTCCCAAGCGATTAGGGCGAGAGCGTATGAACGATTTCAGTCGTCACGTGAACGCGTACGCGAGCGAATTGGAGAGTATCGGCGCGCGCGAGTGGACACAGGAACAAATCGACGCGTACCGAAATTCCGACAATCTTCCGGAGCTGTGATTACCGACATGGAAACGATTTCCAGAGACGAAAAGAACAAGCCGTTGCTGTCCTATTCGAAAGAGGAGCTTGTCGACTTTTTTAAGACGCTCGGACTCCCCGCGTTCCGCGTCGGACAGGTTCGACGCTGGATCTTCGCGCGCAAGACCGACCGTTTCTCGCAGATGAGCGATCTTTCCAAAGACGTTCGCGCTCAGTTGACGGCGCTTTTTGCGACGCCAAAGACGACCGACCCCGCGTTCAAGCCGCTGCTGATTCGCAACGGCGAGGAAACGCAAGTCGAAGCCGACGCGTACGATTCCGACGATTCGCTCTTTGAAAGTCGCGTCGTCGCCAAGTCGATTTCCGACGACGGTTCGGAAAAGCTTTTGCTCGAGTGGAGCGACGGTCGGCGCGTCGAATGCGTGTTGTTGCGCGACGATCGCGACCATCGCACGGCCTGCGTCAGCGTTCAGGTCGGGTGCGCGATGGGCTGCGCCTTTTGCGCGAGCGGACTGGGCGGTTTCGTGCGCAATTTGACCAAAAGCGAGATTCTCGAACAGCTTCTGCGCCTGAATTCGCTCTTGCCCAAAGACGAGCGGCTGACGCATATCGTCGTCATGGGGACGGGGGAGCCGACTTTGAATCTGGACGCGCTTCTGCCCGCGCTCGAGGAGGCGACGTCAAGCGACGGACTCGATATCGGCAATCGGAGAGTTACGATTTCGACTGTTGGAATTCCCGCCGGAATTCGACGTCTGGCGGAGGCGAATGTTCCGTACAAGCTGGCGGTGTCGCTTCACGCGCCCAACGACCGAATTCGCGACTCGATCATGCCGCAGAACCGAATTCATCCGATCGCGGAAGTTCTTCGCGCCGCCGACGTTTTCTTCCATACGACGGGGCGTCGCGTTACGTTCGAATACATCCTTCTCGACGGGATCAACGCCTCGGTCGACGACGCGCTTGAACTCGCGCGGCTCCTGCGCAACAAGACGGCGATCGTCAACGCCATACCGTACAACCCCGCGCCGGAACTGCCCTTTAAAACGCCGTCGAACGCGACGGTCAAGCGGTTCGTCGACGCGCTCGAAGACTCCGGAATTCAGGTGAAAGTGCGGTTCCGCAAAGGAGACAAAATCAACGCCGCGTGCGGCCAGTTGCGGTGGAGCTTGCGCGACAAGTAGGCGTGGATTTTGCTCGTCGGCGGGAGCGCGACAGGGCGTTTATCTTTTTTATTCCGATAATAACGTTTTTATAAAAGAATCTTTTTTTGTAGTCGTCCTATCTTGATTTAATTGTCTATTTTCTCTTTTCTCTCCTTGAATTGTCGCGTTCTGTGTGTTAAGATAGGTAAGTACGATCGTTTGGTTCTGATTGTGTGGAATTGACGGTTTATACTAAAAATTACGTGTCGCGGCGTCGAGTCGCCGACGCGAAAAAGGATATATTGAAAATAGAACGCCGGCGCGGTTCACAGCGGTTCCGCAGTTTTGGCGTTTGCGCAGTCGGTCGTTGTTTGTCGACGTAAGGTCGATAAGGCGGCCCCAACAACGAAAGGTTATTTTGATGAAGCGGCTACATTTCTTTTCCGCGCTGATCGCGTTGAGCGCGTTTGGCGTTTCCGCGTTTGCCGACGATCAGACGACTCCTGTTCCCGATACGGGCGAAGTCGCCGTCGAGGCGTCTGAAGTCGCGTCCGACTCGTCTCCCAACGCCGCGCCCGTCCCGTTCGCGCAAGCGGTTCCCGAAGCGGAACGCATTGGCGGTCCGATCACGACGTACCGTAAGAAGGACGCTCTCTATTGGGAAATCGGTTCGGAACAATACGGCTCCGACTATATCATCATCATGTCGCTCGCCCGCGGAATCGGAACGTCCGATCTTTACGGCGGTCAGTCGCTCGATTACGGCGACGACATGATCTGGCGCTTTGTCAAAGTCGACGATCGCGTGCAAATCGTTCGTCGCAACTATCGTTATAAGGCCGACAGCGGTCCCGACTCCGAAGCGTTGCGCGTCGCGTTCACCGACAGCATCATTTTCAGCCTGCCGATTATCGCGACGGGCCCGAACGGCGGCGATATCGTCAACGTTTCCGGCTTGTTCATGAGCGATCAGCTCTGCCGTCTGGGAATCGGCTCTTTCGCCAGCGATCGTTCGACCTGGGCGAAAGTCAAGGCGATGAAAGACAATCTCGAACTTGAAGTCGCCGCGACGTATTCCGCCGGCAGCGGTTCGACCGAAACGATCATCGACACCCGCGGCGTGTGCGTGAACGTTCACTATTCGATCAGCAAACTCAAGAACACGGGATATCAGCCCCGTTACGCCGACGAACGCGTCGGGTACTTCATGACCGCTCTTCGCGACGTCAGCAAGACGTCCTCCGACGACAACTTCATCCGTTACATCAATCGCTGGAACCTGCAAAAACTCGAACCGAGCGCGGAAAAATCGCTTCCGAAAAAACCGATCGTCTTCTGGCTCGACAAAGCGACTCCGTACCAATACCGCAAGATGTTGCGCGACGGTATTCTCGAATGGAACAAAGCGTTTGAAAAAGCCGGGTTCTACAACGCCGTCGAAGTTCGCCAACAGGAAGACAACGACGACTGGGACGCCGAAGATATTAACTACAACACGATTCGCTGGTCGGTAACGCCGACCGGTTTCGCGATTGGACCGAGCCGCGTCAATCCGACGACGGGCGAAATTCTCGACGCCGACGTCGTGTTGACCGTCGGTTTCCTGAGCAGCTGGGCGCGTCAATTTGAGCTTTACACTTCCGATCAACTTATCGACAAGTTCGCTAACTTCAATCGTGAAAACGCGTTGAAAGAACTGGAAAACGGCTCCGATAATTTGCGTCGTCGTTTCAATGAAAACGACACGGAACTCTATTACTCGCAACAGTTCGGTCTTGCGAACACGTTCTTTGACGTCATGGCGGTCGACGACGCGATGTTCGAATCGTTCTTTGGCGAATCGAAAACGGACGACTGGACTCCCGCCGACGTAGCGCAACAAGACGAGACGGCTCCCGCCGAAGACGCCGCGAAGAAAGCGGAAGAAGAAGCCGCCGCCAAAGCGCGCGAAGAAGCGCGTCTTGCCGAAGAGCAGGCGCTTCGCGACACGGCTCAAAAAGCGTCGGAAGCCGCCGCGGCCGCGCAGAAGACCGCCGACGAAGCTAAAGTCGCCGCCGACGAAGCGAAAGCCGCGAACGCCGCGAACGCCGAAGAGCTCGGCAAAAAAGCTCAAGAGGCTAAAGAAGCGGCCGACGTCGCGCTCCGCGTCGCGACCGAAACGGCGAAGAAACTCGACGAACTTCGCGCCGCTTTCGACGAATTGAAGCAGGCGGAAGAAGCTAAGAAAGCCGAAGAAGCTAAGTTGGCCGAAGAAGCCAAGCAAAAGGCGGAAGAAGAGGCGAAGAAGACCGCCGAAGCCAAAGAGAAAGAAGAAAAAGAAAAGAAGATCGCCGAAAACAAGAAGCGCCTTGAAAAAGAGAAGGAAAAGCTCGTCGAACAAGGTCTGCGCCAACTTGTTACGCACGAAGTCGGGCATACGCTCGGTTTGCGTCACTCGTTCCAACAAAGCGCGTTGCATTCGCTCGACGAGATCAACGACGCGTCCAAGTGGACCGAACACGGATTCGTCGGCTCCATTATGGAATACGCCCCGATCAACATCATGCCCAAAGGCCGTCAACAGGGCGATTACTATTCGTATCGCCTTGGCGAATACGACGAATGGGTGATCGAATACGGTTATAAAGTCTTCAACGGCAAGTCGACCGATTCCGAACTGCCCGAATTGAAGAAGATCGCCGCGCTCCAATCGAAGCCCGAGTACACCTACTCGACCGACGAAGATTGCTACGGCTCCACGGTCAATCCTTACGTCAACATCTGGGACTTAGGATCCAGCCCGTTGGAATACGCGAAAGTTCGCACGGCGCTTGTCGATCAGCTCATGCCGAATTTGAACGACGAAATCGTCAAGGACGGCGAGTCGTATCAGCGCTTGCAGACGCGTTTCAACATGCTTAACTCCTGGAAAGCCGGAGCGATGACCTTTGCCGCGAATTATATCGGCGGCATGCAGGTTCACCGCGATTTCAAAGGCGACGAAGGCGAACGCAAGCCGTTTGAAGTCGTGCCCGCGAAAGATCAGCGCGACGCGATGGCGTTCCTGAAGGAAAACGTGTTCAGCAAAGACAGCTATAAGGTTCCGCCGCAACTGTTCAATTACCTCGCGCCGAACCGCTGGTACCATTGGGGCTCGTCGATTCGCGACCGTTACGATTCCGACGTTCACGCGACGATTCTCGGCTGGCAGTCGTCCGTGCTGGCGCAACTCCTGAGCAATTTGACGCTTAGCCACCTTGCCGACGCGGAAATTCGCGTTCCGGAAGGGGAAGACGTTTTTACGAGCGCGGAAATGTTGGACACGCTGTCCGACGCGATCTTCCAGGAGATTTTTGACGCCGCCAAAGCGATCGACGAAAATAAAGACGCGAAAGCGTCGGTTGTGATCAGCACGCAGCGTCGTAATTTGCAACGCTACTATTTCTCGAGACTTTGCTCGTTCGCGACCAATTCGTCGACCGCCGCCGGCGTCGCCGACGTAGCCGCGCTCTCGCGTATGCAGTTGCGCAAATTGCAAAAGGCGATTCAGACGGTTCTCGCGACCGAAGCCGATTACGCCAGCGCGAATAATCGCGGACAGGATCGTTTTGCAAGATCGCATCTGGAATCGCTGAACGAACAGATCGACCGCACCCTCAACGCCGTTCAAACGGTCGGCGGCGGTTCTTCCGGCGGTAGCGGCATCATCCTCCTCTAATTAGCTGGTCCGGCTTGAATAAAGTCGACTTAAAACGAAGGACGCTCGAGATTTCGGGCGTCCTTTTTAACTTCAGTCGGGGGAGGCGCCTCCCAATAGCGTTGATTGAGGCGTCGCGTCGACTTAAATTCACGAGCC
>JAFZNK010000313.1 GCA_017550965.1 Thermoguttaceae bacterium | reverse complement strand
TGTTGGCGGCGACGATGCCAAGCCCGTGCGAGTTGACGTCTTCTTCGTGGACGTTGACGAACATCTTCTTGACGCGTTCGTCGATGTCGGCGTTTTTGTTGTACTGGGCTTCGAGAATCGCGGCGTGAATCGCGGCTCCGCGCGCGACGGCGGTGTGCGGATCGAGGTCCGGATTGCGGTAAGGAACGAGCCCCGTGACGCGTTCGAGCATCGCCGGGACTTGCGGCATGAGCGTCGAACCGCCGATCATAACGACCGCGTCGAGATCGGAGAACTTCATCTTCGCCTGTTGAATGACGAATTCCGTGGTGTCGGCGGTGCGCTGGAGCAGGTCGAAGGTAAGTTCCTCGAAGAGTTGACGCGTGACGGGGACGGTGACCGACATGCCTTCGTGACGGCAGGAGATAGTCGTCTGTTCGCGCGTGGTGAGCTGGATCTTGGCGACGTCGCAGTCGTTGCGCAGAATCTGCATCGTCTTTGGAGATTGATGCAGGTTGACGCCGTGTTTTTCCTGGAATTTCTGGCAGACGTAGTCGGCGAGACGGTCGTTCCAGTCGACGCCGCCCAATTTGACGTCGCCGTCGGTGGAAACGACGTGGAAGTTGTTCGCGCTATATTCGACGACGGTGGAGTCGAACGTTCCGCCGCCAAGGTCGTAGATGAGGATCTTGTGCGTTTTTTGATGGCGCTCGTCGCGTCCGAGATCGCCGCGATGCAACGCGTAAGTAAGCGCGGCGGCGGTCGGTTCGTTGATGATGCTCACGACGTTCAAGCCGGCGATGCGGCCCGCGTCCTGAGTCGACTTGCGGCGCGTGTCGTTGAAGTAGTACGGAACCGTAATGACCGCGTTGGCGATCGGACCTAAGACGCGCTCGCCGTCCTGCTTGAGCTTGCGAAGGATCAGAGAAGAGACAAATTCAGGGGTGATTTCCTGACCGTCGAAGGTGCGGTGATACCCGACGGTTCCCATTTGTCTTTTAATACGCTCGATGACGTTTTCGGGGTCTTCCATAGCCGCGCGGCTACGGTTGGGGCCGACGATGACGTGTCGGTTTTCCGCAAGCAAAATAAGACTAGCCGTTTCGACGTCGTCGTCGTCGTTTGGAATCGGGGTCGGCTC
Organism: Thermoguttaceae bacterium; assembly: GCA_017550965.1. GTDB lineage: Bacteria > Planctomycetota > Planctomycetia > Pirellulales > Thermoguttaceae > RUG369. The sequence goes on along the minus strand of JAFZNK010000313.1, from coordinate 28,838 downwards.
GCCTTGTTCGTTGACGATCGCCAACGTCGAGAAAGTGGTTCCTAAGTCGATTCCAACCGTTTTGCCTTCTAAAAATTCCATCGTAAACTCGCTTTGTTCGTGTGTCGATCGGCCGGTCGCCGACCTTGTGAGGACAAGCCGCCGCAGACGACGCGCGCCGCCTCGGCTTCTGAACTGCCAAACGCGCTTTTTTCGCGCGATTCTTACCCAGTTTTATATATGCTACTAGTTTTTTTTTCAACCGTCAAGGAAAAGATGAAAAAAACAGGGAAAATAAAGAAATTTTTTAAACGCGGACGCGACGTCGACGTTGGACGCAAGATCGAGGTTTAGGACGTTGACGTTTTGGAAAAGAGCGTATAATGAAGGGTTCTAACGTCGTCGACTTTTGCTCGATTGCGGCGGCTTGCAGAAACAGGATCAGGGGAAATGGAAATTCGCGACAAAAACAGCGTCGATATGACGACGGGAGCAATTCTGCCGAAAATGCTCATGACGGCGCTTCCGTTGATGGCGTCGGGCGTCTTGCAGCTGTTGTTTAACGCCGCGGACGTCGTCGTCGTGGGGCGCTACGCGAGCGAACATTCCCTTGCGGCGGTCGGCACGACCTGCGCGCTGGTCAACCTGATCACGAATCTTTTCGTGGGACTGTCGATCGGCGCGAACACGATCGCGTCGTTTTATTACGGGGCCAAAGACACGGAGAAACTTAGCCGAACCGTCCACAACTCCATGATGTTGAGTCTGATTGGCGGAGCCGTTCTGACGGTCGTCGGCGTCGTGTTTGCGAAAACGTTTCTCGTCTGGATGCAGACTCCCCCCGAAGCGCTCGATCTTGCGACGCGCTATATTCAGGTCTACTTCTCGGGCGTCGTTCCGATTATGGTCTTCAACTTCGGCTCGTCGCTTCTTCGCGCCAAAGGGGACACGAAACGCCCTTTGTATTACCTGACGTTCGCCGGCGTCGTCAACGTCGCGCTGAACCTGCTCTTTGTGATCGTCTTCAAGATGGACGTCGGGGGCGTCGCGCTTGCGACGATTCTCTCTCAAGCGCTCGCCGCCGCGTTGATCGTGCGATGCATGCGCCTTGAAAACGACGCGTTTCGTCTTCGTCTGAGCCTGATGAAAGTCGACCGATCGATTATGTTCGAAATACTGCGCTCCGGTATTCCCGCAGGAGTTCAGGGAACGGTGTTCGCGCTCTCGAACGTCGTCATTCAGTCGTCGGTTAACGGATTCGGTCCGATCGTCATGGCCGGAAGCGCGGCGGCTCAGAACGTCGAAGGGTTCGTTTGGGTGTCGATGTATGCGTTTTCCCAGGTCGCGATGACGTTTTCGGGCCAAAACGCCGGAGCGCGGCGGTACGATCGACTGAATCGCATTACGCTTGTAACGCTCGGCTGCGCGTTTGTTACCGGCTTGATTTTAGGGAACTTTTGCAGCGTCTTCGGCCCCGAGCTCGTAACGATTTACGACGCAAGGCCGGAAGTGGTCGTTTCCGGCGTTACGCGATTCCGGCTTGTTTGCCGATACTACTGTCTTTGCGGGATGATGGACGGCATGGTCGGCGTGATTCGCGGATTGGGCGTTTCAATCACCCCGACGATCGTTTCGCTTCTCGGCGCCTGCGGCTTGAGGCTCGTATGGATATTCACGGTGTTTCAGCTGACGGAGTTCCACACCGAGTATTTTCTCTTTTTGTCGTATCCCGTTTCGTGGCTCGTTACCTTTCTGGCGCACGTCGTTTGCTATTTCTATATTCGGCGCAAGTTGTTTCCGACGTCTTCCAGAGTTTCGTGAACTAATTCGGAAAGACCGGGCTTTTTTCTCCGTCGCTTGAAAAACGGCGCGCTTTGTTCTACAATGAGACTTGTCGCGCGGCCCGGCTCTCACGGCGTCGATTATGAATCGGCGAGTTGGGAAACGCGACGTTTTTCGGAAAGGTTCGCGAGATGAAGACGATAATTCGCGCGTTGGCGACGACGTTTGTTTTGTGTTCGTTGGTTCTTTTGAGATCGGCGTTTGGCGAAAACGTCGACGAGCGCTTTTATTCGCCGACGACGGAACTGACGCCCGTTTCGATCTGGTCGGAAAACGACGTTTTTGTCGATCCGGGCGCGAACGATCCGGAGCGTTACGGCTTTGGCAAGGCGATCGACGGCAATCCCGAAACCTACGCGTGCATTCTTGATTCGACGCGAACCGGCGGGCGCGAAAACACAACCCCTCCGTTTGCCGCCGAGCCGATTACTGCGGAATTTGTTCTTGATCTTGGCGTTGAGACTTCGTGCGTCGGACTTCGTATCGCGACCCCGATCAACTGGCGTAGTCTTTCTCCCAAAAACGTCAGCGTTTACGCTTGCGACGATCCGCAAGGTCGGGTTGGACTTCGCGTTTTGGCGGAGGGAACGGAACTCTTGCCCGTGAACTCGGGGTATTCCGTCTGCGTTCTCTGGGAACGCGCGTCGACGCGTTATCTACTCGTTCGCGTCAACGAGGGATATCAGCTGCGCAATCGTCGTCAGGGGATCTCGGAAGAGATTCATTTCAACACGCAAATCGCTGAAATTCGGGTTCTTACGGAAACGCCCGACGACGTCCCCGCGAAGAATCCCGTCGGCGTCGCGTATCCGGAAAGCCGACTTCGTCGCGACTGGCTTCTTCAGGACGCGCCCAAAGCGAAACTTGTTCCCGACGAATGTTTTACGTCTTCGGACGATTCCGCGCGCGAAGTCGCTTTGCTTGACGTCGTTCTCGACGAACTGCGCGACGAATACGAATCGGAAACGGAAGAATATGAGAAGTCAAAAGACGAATTGATCGCGTCGAAAGCGCCCGGAATTGACGTTCGCTGGCGTTCGCTCTATTTTTCGGCGTGTTCCAAACGCCGGGCGCTTCGTCTTTCCGAACTTCGCGAGTATTGCGATCAAATATTTTACGTTAAGCATTACGTTTTCGGCGGCACCGAAGGACTTACGGGAATCGCTCACGTTTCCGACGCGGTCTATCACGATCAGACGACGGAACGCCGCGGCGGCTCCGAGCTGTGTTTATTGAGCGTCGGCGAAGACGGAACCGTTAAAAACGAAACGTTGTTGGAGAAGCCCGAGGGTGTGATACGTGATCCCAATCTTTCCTGGGACGCCGGGAAACTCGTCTTTTCCATGCGGGACGATTTTGAACTGGACGACTATTCTTTGTACGAAATGACGACGGCGGATCGGTCGGTTCGTCGTCTTACCGCTCCGCCCGTCTACGGCGGTCGGAAATATCCCTGCGCCGATTACGAGCCTTGCTACGCGCCCGACGGCTCTATTTTGTTCGCGTCGACGCGCCATACGCAAATCAACGACTGCTGGCCGAACGACAATACAGACATATACTCGTGCGACGCGAACGGAACGCATATTCGCCGCCTGACTTACGACGAACTCGACGTGAACTTCCCGCAAATTACTCCGGACGGTCGCGTCGTGTACACGCGTTGGGAATACAGCGACCGAAACGCGTATTTTTTGCATCCGCTCTTTACGATGAACCCCGACGGTACGGCGCAGACGGAATACGTCGGAAACAACTCGAATTATCCCGCGTCGTATTTGCAGGCGCGTCCGATTCCCGATTCGACGAAGCTGGTCGCGATTATCAGCGGACACCACGTGCCGCATAAAGGGAAGTTGGCGCTGGTCGATCGGTCCCTTGGAACGCAAAACGGCGACTGTATTGAATTTGTTGGCGGCTCGTCCCCGGACGGAACGTCCGGAAGAGTCGCTAATCCCGTTAAGCCGGGCGATTACAGCGAACGGGAAATCGACATGTTCGGTCAGACGGGGTCGCAATACCAGTATCCGTATCCGCTCGACGAGGATCGCTATCTTGTCGCGTATTGTCCGGAAGGCTGGCTGACGATCGACGGTCCTTACACGCCTCCTTTTGGCGTTTACTATATGACCGCGACGGGGGAGCGCGAATTGCTTGCGTTCGACTGGTCGATTTCTTGCGGACAGCCGATTCCGTTTGTCGCTCAGGAAGCGCCGCGAACAAAATCGTCGGGAATCGATCCCGGCGCAAATTACGGAACGTTTGTCGTTCAGGATATTTACGAGGGACCCGGTCTAAAAGGAATCGAGCGCGGAACCGTGAAGAAGCTTCGCGTCGTCGCGCTTGAGTACCGCGCGACGAAAGTCGGGAAGGGGAGCAACGCCGGCGAAGTCGATCGCGGTCTTGTTCAAACGCCGATCTCGTTCAACAACGGGAGTTGGGACGTTAAGCACGTTCTTGGCGAAGTCGACGTGGAAGAAGACGGAAGCGTCGCGTTTAAAGTCCCCGCCAGAACGCCCGTCTATTTCCAACTCCTTGACGAAAAAGGATATTGCGTGCAAACGATGCGCAGTTGGTCGACGCTTCAGGGAAACGAACGGTTCGCGTGCTTGGGTTGTCACGAGAACAAGCTGGAGACGGGCGCCATGCAGGTCGGTCAGCTCAATTCGATCGCCGCGAACAAAGTGCCTCAGACGCCGCGACTTGCGGACGGCTCGCTTCATCCGTTGATTGAGCGCCTGGAAAACGAGAGCTGTCTCGACGACGTTCGCAATTATCTAGGCGTCAACGCGCCGACGCTCGACGTCGATCCCGACGCGCCGACCGACGGGTTCAGCTATCGTCAAAAGATACAGCCGATTCTCGACAAGCATTGCGTCGAATGTCATCAGGGTAAGCCGATCGGCGATCTTGACGCGGATAAACCGCGCTCTTCGCTCGACTTGCGCGGGATCGTCGAGAGCGTAGACCGTCTTAAGCAGGCGCCCGACGACGACCATAAGCGCGCGTTCACGCGCTCGTACCTGAATTTGACGAACAACGGGAAAGTCGACGGCTCGCAATGGGTTCGATGGCTTGAAGTGCGCAGTCGTTCGGAAATGCTTCCGCCGTACTTTATCGGCTCGTCGAAGAGTCCGTTGTTGGATTATCTCGAACCATGTCATTACAACGTCGACGTTTCCGACTTGGAGAAACGCACGATCGCGTGTTGGATCGATCTTTTGATACCGTTTTGCGGCTCGTACGCCGACGCGAACACGTGGTCGTCGATCGAGAAAATAACGTATTTGTACTACTTACAAAAAAGACTTCTAAACGCGGAAGCGGAGATGAACGACGTCAAAGCGTCAAGACGTTAGCGGCGTTTTCGGACGCACGCGGATTTCTCCGCCGTTGAGCGTCGCGATTTTCGCGGGATCGTCGTCGTAAACGACTGTCAAATTGAAGTTTTCGTCGACCCCGACGACGGTCGCCGTTCTCGCGTCGTTCTCTTGAAACGAGTTCCTAACGACGTCGACTTCCTGACCGACAAATAAGAGTCGACGGCGATAATCGGCTTGCAATGCGTCGAGCGCGGCGCGCGACTCGGGCCCTTCTTTTTGGAAGAGCCGTTCGTAAATCGCGTAGAATTCGCTCAGAAAAGCGGCGATCAATTCCGCGCGGGCGCCTACGGGCGCGGGCTTTGAAAACAGTCCGCCGACCGTTTGTTTGAGTTCCTTCGGCGCTTTTCTGACGTCGAAACTCAAATTGATTCCGACGCCCAAAACGACGTATTCCATTTCCCCGGATTCAAAAAGAATTGAACTCTCGGTGAGGATTCCGCAGATTTTTCGTCCGTCGAGCCACAGATCGTTGACCCATTTGATCTTAACGTCTCCTTTGCGGAGGTTGCGGTTGATTCTTTCGCACGCTTTCGCCCCCGCGACGGCGGCCGCGGCGGTGATGAGCGACGCTTTTTGGGGCGTTCCGCTCGGTTCGAGCAAGACGCTGAAATAGACGCCCGACCCGACGGGGGAGTGGAAAGAACGTCCAAATCGCCCGCGGCCCCCGGTTTGCGTTTCCGCGGAAACGACGAGCCCTTCGAGTTTGGCGTCCGCGTAACGCTCCTTGATAAAGGTGTTTGTCGACGTCGTTTCTTTAAGACAAAGGATTTTTTGATAGTATTTATTTTCTTTTGGGGTCAGGTTTTGTCGAATTGAATCGGAATCGAGCACGTCCGCTTCGACGTCGAGCGCGTAGCCGTTTTTGGTTACGCCCGTAATCGCGTATCCTTCAAGACGCAGATTTTCAATCGCTTTCCAGACGGCGGCGCGCGTAACGCCAATAGCGTCGGCGAGTTCCTGACCGGAGTAGTAGACCCCTTTGTTACGGTTGAGAACCGCCAATACTTTCGCTTTTGTCGACGTTTGATCCATAGCGACGCCTTCTTTCGCGATTCAGTCGATTTGAGGAACGACTCGCCCTAACTCTTGCAACATTCTGCGATCCGATTTGATCGTCGCGCACGCGGCGGTCGTGAGCATATCGCCCGTGATCGTCGCGGACGCGCCCGAGCAAAACGCGCGTTTGCCGTCCTCGCGCATGAGCACGCGCCCTGCGGCGAGACGAATATCGGCGGTTGGAACGATCAGACGAAAGATCGCGACGATCCGTAGAATATCCGCCTCTTCCAACCTCGGCGCGTTTTCTAACGGCGTGCCGGGGATCGGTATGAGCGCGTTAATGGGAATCGAATCGACCTGAATTTCGGCGAGCGTCAACGCCATGTCGATCCGGTCGTTCCACGTTTCGCCAATTCCAAAAATACCGCCCGAACACAGGCGCAGCCCAGCCGCTCGGGCAAGTTTAAGCGTCTCAATTTTTTGTTCAAACGAATGCGTCGAACAGATTTCCGGAAAGAACCGCCGCGACGTTTCGATATTATGGTGATAAGTCGTAACGCCCGCTTCTTTAAGTCGTTTGAATTGTTCGAACGTCAGGAATCCGGTCGACGCGCATAAAGCCAACGACGTTTTTTGCTTCATGAGCGCGAACGCGCGCAACGCCCGTTCAAATTCCTCGCCGCCAAGCGCTTTGCCGGAGGTTACGAGCGCGAAACGACCGACTCCGTCTCGTTCGCGCGCAAGGCACGTCTCGAGGATCGTCTCTTCCGGGAGAAACGCGTAAACTTCGCATTGAGAACGGTTCTTTGACGACTGAGCGCAGAACTTGCAGTCTTCGGAACATAGCCCGCTTCTTGCGTTGACGATCGAACACAAATCGACTTTGTCGCCGATAAAGCGTTGGCGCACGACGTCGGCGCAACGGCATAGCGCGTCTAAATCGCAGTCGATAAGAAAGTTGAGATCGTCGTTTGCCGTCAGACGCCGTCCTTCGGCGATTTGTTCTGCGAGCGTCGTTAAATCCATGGGCCTGTTCCTTTTTCCTTGAACCGAATCGTTAATTTCTTTCTTTACAGTTTAACAGAGCGTCATCGTTTGTCAATCAATAGAGACAAGAACGTTGACAATTGACCCGATAAAAACGCGACGCGTCGATAGTCGACGCGTCGCGCAAAAATAATGGTTGGCGGCGTCGCGTGTTATTTAGCGTCGTACCATTCTTTGATCGTTTTTTTGCCAAACGACGGGAAATCGGTGGCGAAAGAAGGAACGCCGACGTTCATCAACGATTCATAAGAGACGGCTTTGTCGCCGTTTTTCAGGAGATACGTTTCGAAAACGACGCCTCTTTTACGCGTTTCATAAGCGCACCGTTTCAGGACGTCGAGCGTCGGCTTGACGTCGTCCGCGTTTTCGACGGTAACGTGAACCTGAACGAAATCAAGGTCTTCGAAGTCGACGTCGCGCAAAACGTTGAAGCGTTCTTCCAGATCTTCCGCCGTGCCGGACCAGGTCGTAGGCATCCAGATGAGCGTCTTGGAGCGCGGAGCGAGTTTCTTCCACTCTTTGAGCGCTTTGTAGTCGGGGCCGGTGAGGCAGATTTGCGGGTGAACGTCTTGCGTTTCTCGCGCGAATTGCTCCAGATTGATATTTTTCAAGTCGCAGAAGACGATTCGGGAGCGATCTTCTTTGAGCGCTTCGACGATTTCCGCCAGACTGACGATGCGCTGTCCTTTGAATTGTTCGCCTTTGTAAACGCCGACGTCGATATCTTTTACCTCGTCGTAATTCATGTCTTTGACGCCCTTGTTTTTAATTTCGTCGGGCGCGCCGGGCATGAGTCTTGCGAAATTGTCGTCGTGTAACGAAACGATGACGCCGTCTTTGGTCGTCCTGACGTCCGCTTCCGGGCAAACGCCCGCCGCCCAAGCGAGTTTGAACGTTTCCAACGTGCCTTCGGGAGCCTCGTTGCCCATGCCGCGATGCCCCATGACGACCATTTCGTCGTAGGGAACATGATCGCGCGGATCGAATTCTTCCGGCGCTTCGGCGTAGAATTCGTCGAGCGCTTCGTAAGCGACGTCGGGACGGTCGGCGCCGAATCCCATCGCGCCAAGTTGCAAGAGTTGTTTAAAGAGCGCGTTGTCGGTCTTCGCGTCGGGGCAGGTTTTCGTCGGCCACGGCATCGCCTGGAATTCAATTTGGCGTTTGCGCAATTCGTCGCCGTGAGAACGGATGAATTCCGGGGTCGGCTTGAGCGTTCCGTCCGCTTCGCGCGTTACGTGAAGGTGAAATCGGTTGATTCCTTTGAAATTCTTTTCGCGCAGCGTCTTAAATCGCGCTTCAAGTTGCTCGTCGTTCATTTGACCGAGCCCCATCCAGAGCGTTCCGTCGGCGTTGGGACAAATTTCCGACCATTCGGCGAGCATATCCTCGCGATCGGTTGTGAGCGTCACCTGGAATCGAACGTCGTAAACCGCTTTCGCAAGTTCTTTTAAATCGACTTGTTTGACGTCGATGACGACGTGGCGGCGATTGTCTTTTTTGAGCGCGTCGACGATCTCTTCGATCGAGACGACTTTTTCGCCTTTGAACTGTTCTCCCCGGAACGAGCCGATATCTAGCGCGCGAACTTCTTCATACGTTAAATCGGCGATTCCTTTTTTCTTCATTTCGTCGGAAGCGTCCGGAAGGATGCGCGAGAAATTGCCGTCGTGGAACATGACGATGTGACCGTCTTTGGTCTGACGCACGTCGACTTCCGGCGTCGCGCCCATGTTCCAGGACAATTCCAGCGACGACATGCAGTTTTCGGGCGCAAGGTCGCCGGCTCCGCGATGCGCGATCATCGTGAACGTCGCGCGCGGCTTACTGTACATCGTCCATTGCGCGTCCGCCGCAAAAGCGGTCGCCACGCTTGTTAGCGCAAGAATCGCGAAGGACGTTAAACATTTTAAACTTAGTTGCATGACTACTCCTGTTCTAATGTCGGATTGAATAGCAGAGAATTGATTGCGACGACGCGACCTCGCGTCAGTTGTCGTTCCATGAATAAATTCGAACGCCAAACGGTTCGAACGATTCTTCGAAGCCGCCGTTTTTAAACGTCGGCGTTTTATCGCTTTCGTCAAATAGCGTTTGAAAACCGTCGAATATTCGTTTTTCCTCAAAGTCAAATCGCGCCGCGCAGGGATTGGGGGACGTGTTCACGGCGATCAGGTAGGCGCGTCCGTCATGGCGTTTGACTAGGCCGACGATCGTTTCCTGCCCAAGCGGATTTTCCTGATCTCCTTCAAGAACCGTTATTTGAGGTTGCTTTTCCTCTTCCGTGCGTTCGAGCAGGACGGGCGACAATTCGGAGATTTGTTTGGCCACTTTTGACAAATCGGCCCAAATTTCCGGCGAAGTGATCGCGCCGTATTCTTGTTTTTCGTCCTCTTCTTCGTCGGAGCCGCTGTAGAAAAACCACGTGATTCCGTCGGCGTCGGCTGCGATCGCGGCGAAACTCATCGCGCGCTGTTCCTGATACGTTGGAAAACGATCGACCCACCAGCCTTTAAAACATTGAACAATCGGCCAAATCGATTTGGGGCCGTCGTTTGCGTCCAGAACGTCGGCGCGGCATTGTTTGACGTCTTTGACGATTCGCGCGACGCAGGCGGCGTCTTTTTCGGGATTGACGCCGTCGAGCGAATAAATTTCCGGAAGAAACGCGTCCGTGCCCGTTACGAATCGTCGATAAACGCTGATTGGCAAGTCCGAGTCGACGAAATCCGCCTGAACGGTCAATCGCGTCGGATCGACAGCCTTCACGGAATAGTAGCGATCAAGCAGTTGCGACGGCGTCATGTAAACGTTTGTGTCGTCGCCAAGATACCACGCGAGAACCGCAGGAGAATGGCGCTCAATCTCGACGAATCGCTCGTCGGGATATTCGGCGGACGTCCAGACTTTAAGACCGTATTTTTCGGCGGCTTGTAAGAACTCGTCAGTATGACCGCCAAAATAGGCGTGCGCGAAGTTGAACCCCGCGTCTTTGAGCTGGCGACAAGCGACGTCAAAGCTGTCGTCGTTGTACTTTTTCTTTTTGGCGACGCCGAACAGTCCGACGGGAAAGAACGGTTCGCCGTCGATAAGCGTCGCGCCGTCGTCGCGGACGCTGATTTTTGGCGTCGCGGGCGCCGTTCCTATGAGGAACCAACGCGTGGAAACGACCGAATTGTTCATTCTGTCGGACGCGTCGACTTTGACGACGTGCAGACCGTCGTCAAAAGGCTTGTCAAATTTCGCTGTGAGCACGAGTTGACCGGGCTTTTTATTTGACGCGTCGACTTTAAAACGATCCGTTTCGTCGACGTCGTCGACCGTTATTTTAAGGGACGAACGCGCGACGTAGGAGCGATCGATGATCTCAAGAGCAAGCGGCTCCGTCTTTTTCAGAGAAGGGGTCGCGTATTCGCCCGCGATCTTAACGAGCGGAGGGTCGGCGTCGCCGCTAAAATTCCATTCGGAATCGACGTTTTTTCCCAGCGTTACGGACCGCAACTTCGGCGCGTCTGTCCCTTCGGACGTCAAAACGGCCCGATATCTGAAAAAAGGCGACTTGATTTCAAAGGGACGTTCGAAATACGTCTTATCGGTTCCGTCGGGGCCGACAAATTCGGACAGATCGTCGACGACCCCGTCAATATTTTCCGTCGCGGCTATTTGGAATTTTACGGCGCAACCTTTTGGCGTTTCGGCGTCCCATGAGAAAAACGTTCCTCCTTTGCAGACGGCGCTTTTGAAATCGCCGACGGTTAAATACGGCTTGACGGGGTCGATTATTTGTAATGAAACAGAACGAAGAGCCGTAAAATCGCCGGGCGCGAAATCGGGAATATCGAAACCGATTCGGATCTCATAAAACGCGGCGCCTTCGGGAATGGTTCCGTAGAGAACGATTTCCTTCGGTTGCGTCGACGAATCGTACAAAAACGGTTGGGCTTCGATTAGTTCTTCCGACTCGTCGTACCATTCGATTCCGCCGCGCCACGTTCGATCGTCCGCCGCGCAGCCGAGCGTCCTCTTGGAGGAAACCGACTCCATTCTCAGCGCGTAATCGCGCCCGACATATCGAGGGGCGAGCGGACGTCGCGACGTGGAAACGTTCCACGCGGTGACGTAGTCTTCAGGGTCGTCGGGATTAAGTTCCGACGTTCGAGTTACGAACAACGAAGATTGATCGTCGTTTTCCGCGCCGAATCGCATCTCAAGAACGCCACGATAATTAACGATTTCCGGCCAGGCGTCGGCCGTTTCGAATCGATCGGAAAAAATCGGACGTCCCCCGCGCGCAAGTTGAATCGCGCCGTCGGAGAGTTCGACTCCATGCGGCGCGTAAACGTCGGCGCCGAAGACGGCGGAACAACAGAGACATAATATCAGCGCGCAAAAGCGTAATGTTTTCATACAACTTCTTTCCTTCTTCAAACGCGTCTTTTTTTGCGATATAGATTGCGCGGTTTTGTTTAATTGGGTCCGTTCCTTATTTGTTATTAGCCCTTGCGCTTTTTCTTTGGGGCCGGAAGCTCGTCGTACGTCGCCTTGATAAGTTTCGCCAGAAATTCGTCGCTTTCAACGTTGTTTATCAGAAGCATTTTTTTAGCGCCTTCATAAGGCTCGACCAGTTTCGCGTCGGGAACCGTTTCCGCCCCGGTTTAGGTATATTTCACAAGAAAGCGATTGTCGTAGATTCCGCCTATGACTTTATCCTTATAGTAGACGACATACTCGCCCATCATCGCTCTGTAAGTTACGTCGTCCAGGACGGACAAGCGATCTAACACTAAATCCAGAAACTCTTTAGTCGACGCCATGTCGTTCCTTTGCAACTGTCTTGCGCAGGCGATCAAAACGATTTCGCCCGCGCTAGCGATCCAATGCAGACCATTATATAAAAAGGAAGTCGCGTTTACAAGTTTTTTGTAAATGCGACTTTCGCAGTCTTACGCGTCAAACGCTATTGCGCGAATCCCTTACGGGGACGCTAATTAGTACATTCCGCCCATGTTCGGATCAGCGGGCGCGGCCTTTTCCTCTTTCGGGAGGTCGGCGATAAGCGCGTCGCTCGTGAGCATCATGGACGCGACGGACGCGGCGTTTTGAAGCGCGGAACGCGTAACCTTGGCCGGGTCGATAACGCCGGCGGCGATCAAGTCTTCGTAGACGTCGGTCAGAGCGTTGTAACCAAACGCGCCTTCGCCTTCGCGAACTTTTTCGGCGACGACTCCGCCGTCTTTACCGGCGTTGTCGGCGATTTGCGCGATCGGAGCGCAGCACGCGCGAAGAATGATGTTGTAGCCGATCTTTTCGTCGTCGGCGAGCTTGCCCATCTTGACCTTGGAGGCCGCGCGCAGGAGCGCGACGCCGCCGCCGGGGAGAACGCCTTCCTCGACCGCAGCGCGGGTAGCGTGCAGAGCGTCTTCAACGCGCGCTTTCTTTTCTTTCATTTCCGCTTCGGTCGCCGCGCCGACGTTAATCTTGGCGACGCCGCCCGCCAATTTGGCGAGACGTTCTTCCATCTTTTCCTTATCGTAATCGGAGGTGGAGACTTCGATTTCGCGACGCAGTTGCGCGATACGCCCTTTGATGTCCGCCGCTTTTCCACCGCCTTCGACGATCGTGGTCGTGTCTTTGGAAACGACGATGCTCTTCGCGGTTCCAAGATCGGCGAGCGTGAGGGATTCAGGGGAGCGACCGAGGCTTTCGAAGAGGACTTCGCCGCCGGTGAGGATGCCGATATCTTCGAGCATCGCCTTACGACGATCGCCGTAGCCCGGAGCCTTGACGGCGCAGACTTTCAAGCCGCCGCGCAGACGGTTGATAACGAGGGTGGCAAGCGCTTCGCCGTCGACGTCTTCGGCGACGATGAAGAGGGAGCGACCGCTGTTGTAGACCGCTTCGAGAATCGGAATGAAATCTTTGATGTTGGAGATTTTCTTTTCGAAGAGGAGGACGTACGGATTTTCAAGGACGCATTCCATCTTCTGCGTGTCGGTAACGAAGTACGGAGACAGATAGCCGCGATCGAACTGCATACCTTCGACCCATTCGACTTCGGTCTTGAGCGACTTGCCTTCGTCGACGGTGATGACGCCGTCTTTGCCGACTTTTTCCATCGCGTCGGCGAGAAGGTTTCCGATCTCGGCGTCGTTGTTCGCGGAAATCGCGCCGACCTGGGCGATGCTCTCTTTGCTGTCTTTGACCGAGACGGCCATTTTCTTAAGTTCCGCGACGACGTCCGCGACCGCTTTGTCCATACCGTTTTTCATATGGAGCGGATTGACGCCCGCGACAACCGCCTTCATGCCTTCGTTGAAGATCGCTTCGGCCATGACGGTCGCGGTGGTGGTGCCGTCGCCGACGACGTCGCTGGTTTTGGAGGCGACTTCGCGAACCATCTTGGCGCCCATGTTTTCATAAGCGTCTTCAAGATCGACTTCTTTAGCGACGGTAACGCCGTCCTTGGTGACGAGCGGGGAACCGAAGCTCTTTTGAATAATGACGTTGCGGCCGCGCGGACCAAGCGTTACTTTAACGGTGCGCGCCAATTTGGAAACGCCGCGACGAAGAGCTTCGCGAGCTTCTTGATTGAAAGCGATCATTTTCGGCATAGTATATTTCCTTTATATTAAATTTGACTTTTTGTGAATTGGGAGCGGAGAGCGGAAAAAGAACGAACTTGTTCCTTTTCGCGCCGCGCGACGGGACGCGCTCACTGGATGATCGCGAGAATATCGCTTTCGCGCATCAGGAGGAATTCGTCCTCGCCAAATTTGAAATCTTCGCCCGCGTAAGAGAGGAACAAGACGCGATCGCCTTCCTGAACGACGAATTTGCTGCGAGAACCGTCGTCCAGAACGCGCCCGTCTCCTACGGACACGACGACGCCGCGAGAAGGCTTGTTTTTCGCCGATTCGGGAAGATACAGACCGCCGGCGGTGCGTTCTTCGCTTTCGTCGCGACGTACGACGACGCGGTCGCCGAGAGGTTGAAGTTTGCAACCGCACTTGTTATCCGTCGCGGCGTCGCACTTTTTCTTAGCCATTTTTAAACTCCTGCTGGATTTTATCGGGAACGCGGCTCGACGCTTCAAGCTCGCGCCGAACTAAAATAAATTGCGATAAACGCGACGTTGGCGCCAACCGCCGAAAACTTCGACGCTCTGCGGCGTTGGTCGTCCCATCGCGGAACTGGGCAATCTTTATGCAAAGGAGGCGCCAATTTGCTTTTTAGAGTAATTTTCTCGAAAAACGCTGCGTTTTTACGTTAGTTTTCGCGGAAAACGCAGAGCGACGCGCTCGATTATGTCGCGGCCTCACCTTGCGAAAATTGGCAAAATTGGCAATTTGGCAAAGTCAAAATGGCAGGTTCGCGAGGGCGATTTCAGCCCGACTTAATAAAAACGACGCGCGATCGATCGACCGCGCGCCGCTGTTAGCCGACGAACTCGACGTTTCTTTTCGATAGGCTCATTTCCCGGCGTCGTCGAGGTATCTTGACGGGAGGGGCAGGCCGGTTTTTTTATAGTCGGCGAGAAATTGATCGAAGTCGACGTAATGGATCGTCTGGAATCCAAATTCTTTCGCCGCGACGACGTTTGCTTCAAGATCGTCGATAAAGAGAACGTCGCCGGGTTGAAGATCGGGAACTTCGGTTCTGGCTTCGTCGAGCGCTATCTGGTAGATTTCCGGAAAAGGCTTGAGCGCGTGAACGGCGCAACTGGCGATTCTATGATTAGGGAAGTATTCGCTTACGAACGGGAAGGCGACGTCCACATAGTTCCAGTGCAACTCGTTGGTGTTCGACAAAATTCCGCGCGGCACGTTAAACGTATTCAATTTGCGCGCGATGGAAATGATCGGGTCGTTCGGCCAGAAGATGTCGTTGATCGCGTGGATAATAGCGTCGTCGCTCGGCTTGGCGTCGAGCGATTCGCGAATCATATTGAGGAACTCTTCGGTCGTCGTTTCTCCGAGTTCGTATCCGCGATAGCGTTGTTCGTCAAAGAGGAGTTCCTGAAGATCGGCTTCCGTCTTTTGCGTCAGTTCGGCGAGTTGGCGCAACATGCGGTGAACGCTGAATCGAACCAGAACGTTTCCCAGATCGAAATACACAAATCGAACGGCCATGGTAGTTTCTCTCAATAGGCTGCGGTTGGAAAGCGCGAAACGCAAACGCCGTATCAACGCAAAAACGCGCGCGAAACAAAGGAACGGTCCTTCTTCCGAACCTTCGTTTGACGACGATTATACGCCTTTTTTTAGTTTTTAGAATGCGGGGAGACGCCTTAACGACGATTTTTGCGCGAGCCTAAGCGCGTCGCCCGCAAACGTGGAACGAATCGCGAAACTGACGATTCTTCTCAATAGTCGTATGCGTTCTCTCTACTCCTTAGAGGCGCTTTTTTCAAAAAAGAGGCGGTTTTTTGCGTTTTTGTTCAAAAAAGCCGGGAATCCGCCGTCGGACCGCTTGCGGCGGGACGCGTTGCGGTTCGCCGCGCGGCGCGTTGTTTTTTGAGACTTATGCGCTCTCAACAATTGGAACTTACAAAAAACGACGCGTCAATCGTTGGGATTGACGCGTCGCTTGCGTTTAGCGGAGATTGCCCGGTTTGTTCGGGGAATTGCGCTCCGCTTTTAGCGAATTATTCCTCGACGGGGATTCTTTCGACCATGAATTCGTAGGAATATTTCTTCCCGGAAAGTCGGAATTGCGGATAGGTCTGAGCGCCCCAGGAATCGTCGCCGCCGACGCCCTGTTGGCGGAAGTCGACGTTAATCGCGGCGAAGTTGCGCTTCGGAACCATCCAGTTGTGTTCGACCGATTCCAGGTCGCGGTTGAGCTGTTTGCGAATCGAGAAACCAAAGGTCGGAATCTCTTCGCCGTTCGCGTCGAGCGCGCTGATTTTAAACGTATTCCCTTCGGAATCTTTGATCGAGAACCAACGACAGTCGGTGCGATATCCGAAATCGCCCGGTTCCGAATAGGTCGAAACGAACATTTTGTCGATCGTCGTTTCATAGCGGCCAATCGGGGAGCCGTCGCGTCGGTCCCAGTAGTTTTCTTCCGGGCCGCGACCGTAATATTCAATCGCCTGATCGGAACTGAGCGCGTCGAGCGGGATCGTCACGTAGCCGCCAAATCGAGGCATGTCGGGCACGTTGTCGCCTTTTTCGACCTCGACGCAGAAGCGCGCGCCGTTTTTCGCGAACGAAACGCGTTCTTTAATCGTCGCGTCGATCTTCTTGAATTTTCCAACGCGTTCAAAGGTCGGAAGGCCGTCGATTGGATCGACGCTTTTCGCTTCTTCCCAGTCGATTTCAAAGCCGGCGTTTCGCCAGACGCCAAGACGGTCGCTCATTCTGTTGCCGCGATCGTTGTCGATCGGAGCGCGCCAGAAGTCGGGCTGGAAGACTCCAAACGCGATCGCCGCCGCAAGTTGAAAACCAAAATTCTTGGGGTCTTTAACCGACGGGTCTTTTTCGAGCGCCACAGGCTCGCATTTGCCAAACGGAAGCAGAACCTGATCGGTGCGAAGGACTGTTCCTTTTTCAATCAGCGCGTCGTCGGCAACCGAAATCACGTCGAAATTGACGAAGTATTCGGAGCCTTCTTTTGCCGTAAATTCTTTGTCTTCCGGAGAAAGCGTCAATTTGACTTCCGTCTCGGGAGCGGCGTTTTCAAAATCGACGCCCGGCTTGAACGTCTTGCTCTTGATCGCGACGCCGTCTTCCATCAGAGACGCTTTGATCTCGATTCCGGAAAGATCGCGGAACGAGTATTCGTTCTTAACAATATAGTCGGAATAAGTCGGATCGCTTTCGTCGCGACGAATCAACACGTTCGAATAGTTGTGCTTAACTTCGGCGCAGCCCGGATGCGGAACGCGGTCGGGAGAAACCATGCCGTTCATGCAGAAGTTCTGATCGGTCGGAACGTCGACGGGACCGAAGTTGCCGCCGTAGCCGTAATAGACTTCGTCGGTCGGCTGAATCGTCGCTTTGTCAAAGTCGACGAAAAGTTCGAGCCCTTCGCGACTTTCGCGATCGTAGAAGTGTTGCGCGATTTCCTCGGCGGAAAGAGCGCGGCTGTAGACGCGCGCGCAACTCAAAAGCGCGCCCGCAAGACGGTTGGTATGGTACGAGTTGCGGTTGAGCTCGAACGGGAAGGGCGATTCGGCGATTTCGTCGGAACATTCGGTTCGCGCAACCTCTTTTCCGTCGATGTAGACGATCAGATTTTCCGTGTCGTAGACGCCGGCGACTTCGTGCCAGTTCATGCGCCAGTTGTCGCAACGACCGGTCGCGGATATCCAGCGATTACCGTTGTAAATGTAGACCTGGACGCCCTCGTTTTGTTGTTTAAGCGCGTATTGGAAATCGGACTTTCCGACGTACGTTCCCTCGTCGCCGGTATAAGGACAAACGGTCGCTTCAAGCGTGAAGGGGACTTTGCCGACGAAGTTGAGCTTTTGAATTTTCTTGGCGTACTCTTCGTAACCGATTCCGACTCCGGAGGTTTCCAGCGAGGCGTCGCCGCCGATAATCGCGTAGCCTTTCAAGCCGAGCCTGCCTTTTTTCGGAGACGTCTTGCAGCCGGTAAAGATCTGTCCGATATCTTCTTTCGAGCCGATGATTCCGACGATTTCAACAGGGAACTTGTTCGCGGACGCGTCTTCGACCGACTGTTTCGGAACGCGCATGGCGAGGCCCTGATCGACCCAGTCCCAAATGCAACCGCCCTGAAGGTGTTTGTATTCGCGAATCGCGTTCCAATAAAGGGTGAAGTTGCCGTTGCTGTTGCCCATCGCATGCGAGTATTCGCATTGAATGAGCGGACGTTTGCCTTCGGCTTTTTTCGCTTCGTTTTTGGCGAAATTGATTATGCCGGGAACGGAAGCGTACATGGGGCAGTAGATATCGGTGTTCCAGTCCATGCCCGCGCGTTCGTATTGAACGGGGCGCGTCGGATCGAATTCCTTGAGCCACTTGTACGTCGCCTGGAAATTAGGACCGTTGCCGGCTTCGTTTCCGAGGGACCAGATAATGATCGACGGATGGTTACGATCGCGATACGCCATGCGCTGCGTGCGGTTCATGTGCGCGGCGAGCCACTCGGGGGGATTCGCGAGCGATTCTTTGCCGTAGCCCATGCCGTGCGACTCGATATTCGCTTCGTCGATAAGGTACATGCCGTACTTGTCGCAAAGGTCGTACCAACGCGGATCGTCCGGATAATGGCAGGTTCGAACCGTGTTCAGGTTCAGCGACTTCATGAGCGCGATATCCTGAAGCATGCCTTCTTCGGTGAGCGCGTGGCCCGTGAACGGATGGTGTTCGTGGCGGTCGACGCCTTTGACGAAGATAACTTTGTTGTTGACAAGGAGTTCGCCGTCTTTGATTTCGACTTTGCGGAACCCGACGTTGAAATTGGCGTCGAGCGTGGCGTCGTAGTCGGCGTTATAAACTTTCAAATTGGCGGGATAGAGCCAGGGGGTTTCGGCGGACCAGAGGAACGGGGCCTTGACGGGAATCTCGAAGACGAGCGTTTTTTGTTCGCCCGCCTGGAGCGTGAATTCTTCGTCGTCTCCCTTGTTGGGCGCGGCTCCCCCGACGTTGGCGTCGGGCATGTTGACGTTCGTCGGATTGAGCGCGGCGATCGAAAGAACGGCGGTTCCGCTCTGTTCTTCGCGCGTGTTGTTTTGAACGGTAACTTCAACGCGAGCCGTTGCTTCGGTCAGTTCCTCGTTTTGGAACTCCGTCACGACTTTCGTGTCGACGACCGCAACTTCGGGCTGTACGTAGTAGTAAACGGAACGGAAAATACCGCTCAGGCGGAAGAAGTCCTGGTCTTCAAGATACGACCCGTCCGAACGTCGGTAGACTTTGACCGCGATAATGTTCTTGCCTGGGCGAACCGCTTTGGTAATATCGAATTCGCAGAACGTGCGCGCGTCTTTGCCCATGCCGATCTCCTGACCGTTGACGTAGACGTAATAGCACGATTCGACGCCGTCGAAGTGAAGAATCACTTTTTTGCCGCGCGCGACGTCGGACGCGTCGACGTCGAAGGCGCGACGGTAGAGCCCCGTCCAGTTGTCCTTGTCGGGAACGAACGGCGGACGCCACGGACCCGGCCAGGGATAAGGAATGTTCGTGTAGACGGGATAACCGTAACCGTCCGTCTGGAAGTTGTGCGGGACGACGACCGTGTCCCAATCGCCGTCGTGACAATCTTCAAGTTCAAAATTGTAAGGGACGTCGTCGGGAGTCGGCGCCAATTGGAACTTCCATTCTCCGTCGAGCGAATTCTTTTTGTACGCCGAAGCGGCGAACATTGATTTAGGCGTCAAATTGTTGACGCCGACGACTTCCGGGTTCAAGCGGTCGGGGAGCTCTTTTTTTTGCTCTTGCGCCTGAACTTGAACGGCGGCGATCGCAATAAGAGCGACGACGGCGACCGTCCAGAAACGAACGCATGGTAAAGACATTCTTTTCTCCAAAGACATTAGGGGGGAAAGAGCGCCGCGCGTTTCGCGAAAACGTCGTCAGACGCTCGAAGCAAAAGTTTACGATTCGTTGAATAAGGTTAAGCGCGGATCGAACGAACGTTCGTCAAGAGTCCGCGCCCAGGCGTCGACGTTTCGCTCGCGTCGACTCAAAACGAACGCAAGCGAAAGACGTTTGTCAATTTAGAATTCTTCCGAGGCCAGATCGTCTAACTCGACGCCAAGGATGGAGTCGGAATTTGCGCCGGCAAGGGAAGAATCGTCGTTGGTTTCGATTTTTACCGGCTGTTTCTCGTCTTCGAGGACTTTGTCGAGCGTGTTGGCGACGCGTTTGTCCATCTCTCGTCGAAGCGCTTCGGCAGATTGATAGTCGACCGAGCTGTGGGCCGAAAGATCGTCGACGTCGTCAAGGGCGTCGGGCCGATCGATTTTGAAGAACAGTCTTCCGATCGAGAATTCGCCGCCAAAAGGAACGTTGACGCCCCTTCCGATTCTCACGCCTTCAAACACGGTTCCGTTGAGCGATCCGAGGTCTCGCACAAAGACTTTTCCGTTTTGCTCGTAGATTTCGCAGTGCTGGCGGCTGACGACCGGATGGAGGATCGCCACGCCGCATTGCCTTCCGCGGCCAATGACGCAGGGAAGGCTTAGCGTTTGGGAAAAGTATTGCTTTTCGTCGCTCAGTATTGTCAGCTTGATTTCCATCGCAGTGTTATCCAAAAGTTCTAGTGAGGCGGCGACGACGAACGCGCGAAGTCGCGATGGAAACGCGGCTTGTTTCGGCTTCGTCGATATTCGTAGGGACGGGGTTCGCGTCGATTTTGTCGACGTGGCGAAACGCCCCCGCTTATAATATAATGGGCGTTTCGTTAAAAATCAAGGACGCGCTTGTTTTGTTTGAAAAAAACTTTGCTTTTTTACGATTTTTGCGTTTTTTGAGTTTTCGGCTCGTGTCGGCAGACGCGTCGGCTCCTTGTTTTACGTATTCGAAATTTCCTAAATTTACAAAAGACCCCTTGCCATTAGGGAAAGGTCTGCTATAATCCCTTAGACTATCTGGAGCGGGGTTGTCCCGTTTCCACTTTGCGGGCGTAGCTCAGTTGGCAGAGCACGACGTTGCCAATGTCGTTGTCGAGGGTTCGAACCCCTTCGCCCGCTCTTTCAGGTTCTTTTGAATCTGGATAATGAAGAGCGAGTAGTTCTTCGAGATATTTTTTGCGGGCGTAGCTCAGTTGGCAGAGCACGACGTTGCCAATGTCGTTGTCGAGGGTTCGAACCCCTTCGCCCGCTCTTTCAGGTCTTTATGAATCTGGATAATGAAGAGCGAGTAGTTCTTCGAGATATTTTTGCGGGCGTAGCTCAGTTGGCAGAGCACGACGTTGCCAATGTCGTTGTCGAGGGTTCGAACCCCTTCGCCCGCTCTACGTCGAGGTTTTTCCTCGAATGGAGGTTTCTCCTGTTTTGGACATGGGTTTCGTTCGAAGCAGCTTGTTCCGGAACATTTGGCCTTGCCTCTTTATTAGTAAAGAAATCGGCGCGCCTATGTTTTGGGGCGCGTTTTTTTTCGCGCTCCCCGCTGTGTCTGCGATATTCTGTTTAGGGCTCGAGAACGTCCGCGTTTTCGAGTCTTTTGTTTTTCTTGCGTTTGCGCTCGGATTTTCAAAGGCTCGATAGAGACAGTCCGATCATGCCGACGCGCCCGGAGTCGCGCGTCCCCCAATATTCGTCCTCAGGATTGAAGGATCATTTGCTATGGAAAACGAAAACCTTGAAAACAAACCCGAAAAACTCAACATGAACGTCGACGTCGAGGTCAAGAGTTCCTGCGAACGTCACATTAAAATCGAGGTCTCTCGCGAAGACGTCGATCGTTATTTCGACAACGAGTTCAAAGAACTGCTTGAAACCGCCTCCATTCCCGGCTTCCGTCCTGGCAAGGCGCCTCGCAAACTTGTTGAAAAACGTTTTCGAAACGAAGCGAAGGAGCGCGTTAAGCTCTCTCTTATCCAGGACAGCCTCGTTCAAGCGGAAGAAGATCAGAAGATGACCCCGATCAGCGAACCGAGCTTTGATATCGGTTCCGTCATCGTGCCCGAGGAAGGCCCGTTCGTCTTCGAATTCGACCTTGAAGTGCGTCCCGTCTTTGACGTTCCGAACTGGAAAGGGCTCAAACTGGAAAAGCCCGTTCGCAAATTCTCTTCGGAAGACGTCGACGCCGCGATCAAACGTATCCAAACCAAATACGGTTCTCTCGTCGACAAAGACGCGCCCGCGGAAACCGGCGACTATATTGTTTCGAAACTCGTTTTCGAACTCGACGGCAAAGTTCTCTCGCAGGCTGATTCTGAAACGATTCGTATTCGTCCGACGTTGTCGTTCCACGACTGCTCGATCAACGATTTTGACAAATTGATGGCCGGAGTTAAGCCGGGCGACGTCCGTAAGACTAAGCTGACTCTTTCGGAAGATTCCGTCGACGAAAACCTTCGCGGCAAAGAGATCGACGCCACGTTCGACGTTTCCGCCGTTAAGAAGCTTAATCTTCCCGAAGTCGACGACGAGTTTATCAAAGCGCTTGGCGGTTTCGAAGACATGGGCGATTTCCGCGACATGGTTCTCGAAACGCTCAATCGTCAGTTGGAATACGAACAACAGCAAACCGCTCGTCGTCAAATTGCGTCGCAACTCACCGTCGGCGCCAATTGGGAACTTCCGCCGCGCTTGCTGGAAAGCCAGGCGGATCGCGAATTCAAACGAGCGATTTACGAGCTTCAAGCCAGCGGTTTCTCGACCGAGCAAATTGTCCGTCAGTTGAACTTCCTGCGTCAAAACAGCAAGACGACAACCGAGCAGGCTCTTAAAGAGCACTTCATTTTGGAAGCGATCGCCGAAAGCGAAGACGTCCAGGTCGAGGATAAAGATTACGAAGTCGAAATCAATTTGATGGCCGCTCAGTCGGGCGAAACCCCGCGTCGCGTTCGTTCGCAAATTGAAAAAGAAGGCAGCCTCGACGTTTTGCGCAACCAGATCGTCGAACGCAAAGTGATCAAGATGATCATGGACGCGGCCAAGTTCACCGAAGTTCCTTACGTCATGGAAGAACTTGACGAAGAAGCGGTCGACCGCGCCGCCGGCTCCGTCGAAGAGACGATTCCTGAAGTTACCGAAGAGGAAGCTAAGGAAGCCGCTCGCGCCGCCGCCGAAGGAAATAAGTGATTTCGTCAACTGGTTTTAGCGACGCTCCTCAATAAAACAAGCCCTCCGACTTTGATTTGTCGGGGGGCTTTTTACTTTTTTTCGCTCTTCATTTTATCTGCTTTTCTCACTGGCCAGGTCAAAACCTTGTCGACGAAACGCTTACGGTAGTTCTGACGCGCGCCGTTTTTTACCGCGAACGGTTCGTCTCAGCATACGATCTTGGCGTCGGTTCGATCAAAAACGCCCTTTCCACATTCCTTGAGATTTTTCGGCAATCGAACAGTTTTTGCCCCGATACCGACGAACGCGCAGTCGCCTATGGCCACGACGGTGGACGGAATCTCGAGCGTCTCCAGACCGCTGTCCCAAAACGCTCCTTTTTCGATACGGAGCAAGCCGTCGTTCAAAACGACGCGTCTCATCTTTCGGCAATTGAGAAACGCGCCGCGTCCAATGCTCCTGAGCGACGACGGACACCGGAAATAAGCGAGGTTTTCACAATAGACGAACGTATTGGCGCGGATGGCGATCAGGCCGTCTGGCAACGAGACGTAACGAAGCTTAACGCAACGTCCGAAGGCTCCTTCGCCGATTTCTGCAACCGATTCCGGGACGATTACTTTTTCAAGTCCGGCGTTTACAAAACAACCCGTTCCAATCGAACGCAGTTTTTTGGAAAAGCGAATCTCTCTGAGCGATTCGGCGTCGCAAAAACACGATTTTTCGAGAATCGTGATCGAATTGGGAAGCGCGACGAACGTCAACGCGGCGCATTTGTAAAACGCCGAATTGGGAAGGTATTCGATTCCGTAGCGAATTTTCAGGGAGACGAGCGCGGCGCATTTGCTGAAGACGAAATCTCCAAGATAGCGCAACGAGCTCGGAAGCGCGACGCGACGAGCGGAGATACAATTGCTGAACGCATTGACTCCGACTGATTGAACGCCGTTAGGCAGGACGATCGCTTTCAAGGAGCGGCAACCGTAGAAAGCGTGGTTTTCGACGACGCGAATCGACCTGGGAAACTTGATTCGCGCGAGTGAACCGCAGTTGTAAAACGCATACGCGCCGATCGTTTCGAGTCCGTTGGGAAAATTGATCTTTTCTAAGGAATCGCAACCGTAAAACGCTCCGGAATCGACGGAGACGACGGTCGAGGGCAAACGAACCCTAGCGAGTTTTTTACAGTTTTTAAACGCGTTGGGACCAACGTGCGTAACGCCGTACGGAACGCGCGCGTCCAAAGCGTCGCCCGACCATGCGACAACCGTCTTTTCCTGGATGACGAAATCGCTGCGATTGTTTGTCTTGTTCATTGTAACCCTCCTTTCTTTTCATAGATTAAGGAACCAATAGTCCCCTTCGGACGCTTTTCGCGTCCGATTCCCGCCAAGTTTAATCGTAGCATATAGTAAACCGACAAGAAACCGCGACGAGTCGCGATTGTCGGAAACGCCCTTTGGAAGAAAAGTGAAAAGGCGACTTTAGTAAGAGTTTTTCTCTTGCTGTTTCTGTTGTGGGCAGTAGTTTAAAACTATTGCTTCGTTTGACAAGCGCCCTGATCGTCTTTTAAGAAAAACAATTCCTGTTTTCTATGTTGACAATCAAGAGCGGTCGTATCGTCTAACGAGAAGCGCCGGCTCGTAACACGACGGAAGAATAATCGACTTTGTCGGCGTCAGAGGGCGGCGCTTTTCGCGATTTCATCGGAGCAGGGTCAGGAGGTTGTCTTTTGGGTACGGGGGCGGCGCATAATACGTTACGTTGTTAAAGGCGTAAGGGTCAAAAACGTTTTGCCCCAACAACGGAAGTCTGGTCGGCAGCCGCACGGATTCCGCCCTAACGTTTTCAAAGGCTTGATCGTGGATTACGTCGACAGATTGAGGCAGGCTGATCTTTTTGAGATTGCTGTCTTTAAACGCTCTTGGACCGACCGCCCTCAAACCGTCGTTGAAATACGCTTCAGACAGGTTGACGCAGCCGTCGAAGGCCTCGCAGCCGATTTCTTCAAGGGCGGGAGGACACTTGAAATAGCGAAGATTCTCGCATTGGTAAAAACATTGATGCGGGATTCTTCTCGTTTTGGCGGGAAAGGAGACGGTCGTTAGTTTGACGCAATGTTCGAACGCGTCAGGTCCGATTTCCGTCACGGTTTCCGGCAAATGCGCCTCTTCAAGGACCGCGTACGCGAAACAACACGCGCCGATCGAACGAAGATTTTTAGAGAATCGCACGTACTTAAGGGACGTCGCGCCAAGGAAACAGAGCGATTTGAGCGTCGTAATCGAATCGGGGAGCGTTACGTATTCAAGCGAAACGCAGTCTTCAAAAGCCGAGCTTGAAATCGTCTTTACGCCGTCGCGGATATCGAGCGAGACTAACGAGACGTTTTTGAGGAAAGCGAAATCGCCCATTACGCGAAGCGAGCCGGGCAGCGTCGCATGGCGAACGGAAAGACAAAAGGCAAAAGCGTTGGCTCCTACCCCTTCGACGGTTTCAGGAAGGACCGCTTCCAGGAGGGATCGGCATCCGTAAAACGCGTATGGATGGATGCGAACGAGTCCTCGAATAAAATGAACGCGTTTGAGATTAACGCAACCGTAAAACGCGTAAGGGTCGATGGATCGAACCGTCGAGGGAAGATAGACCTCTTCTACGTCGACGTTGCCTTTAAAAGATTCGGAACCAATCCGAACGACGCCGTAGGGAACGCAGACCGTAGGAGCGCGCGTTTTGCATTTGGTCAGAATACGATTGCTTATAACGAGACCGTTGTCAGACCGGGGTCTAAACATCTTTTTATCCTCCGAAAAAAATTTTTCGACGAACAAACCCGCGCCGTGCTTACGCACGGTTTCCACTTTTCCATACGTTTCGTATGGCTTCCAAAAACTTCCCGCAAAAACTCAACCGCCACTCCCTGGCGGTCGGCCCAGGCTACTCAATCGCAACGAGTAGCGTTCTTCACGATTAACACTTACTACAGGATATTCTTAATAAATCAGGAATCAATAGTTTTTTTGAAACTTGAGGGATTTTTTTTCAATAAGAATAATCAGAATTTTTATTAAACTGAGTAATGATAGTATCTTAGTTTTTTATAAGCTGAATAAAATTTTCCGCGAAAATTTATTTTTTGATCGTCGTTTGTTATAATGAACGTCGTCGCGTTGTTTGTTCAACGCAAATTGACCCGTTGGAGAAAAGGAAACATCATGTCGAACAAATACACACGCCGTTCGTTTTTGACGACTCTTGGCGCTCTTGGCGCCGCCGCTTCGTTTGATTCCGTCGATTGGCTCTTCGCCGACGACGCGCCCAATATGCCGAAAAAAAACGATTCGCTCTCGAGCAAGCCGGTCTTGACGATCGCTCACGTCTGTGATCCGCAATTTGGGTTTGGGCTCGTTAAAACTGAAGAAAAAGACGTATACGCGCACGACCTTGAACGATTCGAGCGCGAATTGGAATTGATTAACGCGTCGAAGCCCGACGTGGTTTTTTTCGCGGGGGATATGTGCAACGCTAAGAGCGATTTGCCCAAAGACTGGCCTCGACTTCTCAAAGCGATCGAGTCGCCGGTATTAGTCGCGCCGGGCAATCACGATATTCCGGATCCCGTCGTTAAGAAGGACGTCGACGCGTTTTGCGAGGTGTTTGGTGCGGAATACGCGTCGTTGACGGTCAACGGTTGGAAGTTGATCGTCGTTAATTCGCAGTATTGTCGCGACACAAAAGAAACGGAACTTTACGAGCGGCAACTCGACTGGTTCCAAAAGGAAATCGCGTCGGCGAAAGAAGCGGGAACGCCCGTGATTCTAGGCTCGCACGTGCCGCCGTTTGTCGCGAATCTTGAAGAGAAAGACGAGTATTTCAATTTTCCCACAAAGGTTCGTCAGGACTATCTCGACTACTCGCTCGACGCGGGATGTAAATTCTATCTTGCGGGGCATACTCACACGACGCTCGAACGCGAATATCGCGGAATACAAATTCTCAACGGCGAAACGACGTCGCGCAATTTCGACAAACGCTCGTACGGGTTCCGTATGTTAAAGATCGACGCCGAAATGAATTACGAATGGAATTTCGTCGAAGTAGAACACGCGTGAGAGACAGAGAGTCGGCTTTTGCGCGGCGACTTGAGACAGACGCTACGGGACGATTCGCGTCAATACGAACGCGAGCGCTTCCATCGGAAGCCCGACGACGTTTGACGCCGTTCCCTCGAGCAGTTTGAGCCAGTCGTTTCCGTCCTGGTATCCGAACGCGCCCGCTTTGCCTTCCCAAAGACCGCTCTCCAGGTAGGCAAACAATCTTTCGTCGGAAAGGGGCTCCATTTGGAGAATCGACGTTTCGACCCGCCGAACCGGCAGGTCGTCGCCGGGCGCGATCTTCCAGACGGTCAGGCCCGTATGAACGGCGTGTTTCGAGCCGCTCAATTTGCGCAACATTCGTTCGGCGTCGGCGCGATCGTCAGGTTTTCCGAGAATCTCGCCTCCGCATACGGCGACCGAGTCGCACGAAACGACCACAATCGGCGTCAGTTCGTCGACGTCGGTTAGTTGCGACGCTATTTCTCGTCGCGCGTCGCTTTCTTCTGCGGTTAGCCGCTCGACGACGTTTCGCGCTTTTAAATAAGCGAGCGTCGCGACAAAAGACACGGGATCGGCGTCGCGCAGTTCGCCCCTTTCCGCCTGTTCTTCGACTCCGTCTTCAGAGGGCAGGACGGCGAATCGATAGCCGGCGCTTTCTAACAGACTGCGCCGCCTTGGCGATCGGCTTGCCAACACGAGTCGAAAAGAATTCTCGCTTTTTCGCGCCGCTTCCTGTTCGAATCTTGGCGCGTCGGCGAGATCGAATTCCGCCTTGTCAATAAAAGAGCAAGACGCGTCGCTTAAAAACGACGCGTCTTGCGAATACGAGTTGGAACTATTAGATTCTGGCGCCAACAACAGGCCCTTTTCTCTTTGCCGAGTTATTTTTCCGCCGCTTCGGGCGCGTCTTCTACAGACTCGGCGTCTTCGCCGCTTATGGCGAAACCTTCTTCGTCTTGCTCGGCGTCTTCGCCGCTTACGGCGAACCCCGTGTCGTCGGCTTTTTCCAACAGAGGATTCTGAACGACGGGCGCGGGCGCCGGCTTAAATTCCGCTCTGGGCAGCCCGAAGTAGAACGGATCCGTTTCATTCGGCTCTTCGGTTGGCTCGCGCGAACCTAAACGAACGATCGCCATGACGCGACCGCGAGTTTGCGCCGCGACTATAGGATCGACGCCGCGCGGAACGTCCAGCGTGAGACGATCCGGATTGTCGCTAACATCGACGTTCGCGGGATTTGCGGAGTTTTCCAGGAAGACGACGCGCGTGACGAGCGACCCGTTAAGCGCCGCCTCGATATCTTCCAAAGGCAAGTAGATTTCAACAGGGAAATCCCAGGCCTTGCCGACGGGAGGATTGAGCCGGTCGAGCAGTTCGAGAGTCGGGTAGAGGACCGCGTCCGGAAACGCTTCGACGTTTGACACGCGGAAGCGATAGACGGAATTGACGTCCAGCGCAAACAGTCCGTCGTTCGCTTCGTCGCGCGCAAACCCGTTTGCCGTAGCGACTTCGGCGATTCCTCCCTGGGGCAGCTTCCATTCGATCGGCTGCATCGGCCCCGCCTTCGCGCGAATTCGCGCAAATTGAGCGAGTTCTCCGGTCGGAGGCACGCGCAGGTCTTTTCCGACGGGGATCGGCGCGGTCGGATCTTGTCCAAACGACGTCGCGGCGTCGGTAAGAACGCAAAGAGCGACCGTCGCGACAATCGCGCTCAGGAACAAGGTCGGACGAAAACACGCGTCGCGACGAAAGCTTCTTGTGCGGAACATAGCTCTTATATTCTTAATC
>JAFZNK010000042.1 GCA_017550965.1 Thermoguttaceae bacterium | reverse complement strand
GTGTTCCAGCCGTGCGCGCCGTCGTAGCAATGCGACGCTTTGGGGAGTCGGAAGAGCGACCATTCGCCGTTCTGAAGAATCATGAGCATGACCGATCGGAAGTCCCAGCCCATCGACCAGAGAACGTCGTCTTGTTCGTCGGTTCCGCCGTAAATCCCGTCGGGGCCGGTTACTTCGGTGAACTGATTGCGCTTGACGACGTTCCAGCCCTCGTCTTCGCCGAACCATTCGGAAAGGCTCCCGGACGGGATCGTCGGGTCGCGCTTCGCCTCTTCGCTCGCTTCGCCGTTGTTCGCGTAGACGACGCGCCCCTGCGACGTATAGCCGCCTTTGCCGTGATAGCCGGGCAGAACGTCTTCTTCCGGCGCGCGCTGTTTGTTGCCGTCCTTGTAGATTTCGCGAACGTCGAGCGTATTGACGTCGACTTCGTACAAACCTTCTTCCATCGTGAGGAAATAGACTTTGTTTTTTGGATCGAACAGATGCCGCGCGACGGCGGTTTCGCGCCCGTACATTTGTTGATGCGGGATCGTGCGGACGTTCCCGTCGGCGTCGATCGCGTGATTGCCGATAAAGAGCTGGTTCGATTCGCGGTGGATCATGCGGTTGGCGTTGGTGCCGCCGACGCTTTCCGGGCGAATCAAGAGGTTCAGGTCGGAATCGAGTTCGTAGAGTTTGTCGGAGGATCCGTTAGGCAGGTGCGGGCCGTAGGTGACAAACCAGAGTCGATCCGCCCAGGGAACGACCGCGCCGGTTCCGCATTCGTTTTCGTCGTTGAAGTAGCCCAAATGAGGATAGATTCCGCCGAAGGAGCGTTTGACTTTCGGCTCCGCTTTCGCCTGAATCAGTCGCGCCAACGCTTTAGCCGCCGAACGACCGAATTCCCGCGCGGCGTCGGGCGTGATCGCCGCGCCCCCCGCGTTCGCGTAGGGGATTTCGTAACCGCAAGCGAACAATAAATTTGGCAACCTTTCCGCCCAATGTTTCGACGACAGCGTCGGCGGCTCGCCCTCTTTGCGTTCGTAGTTCGAGGTTTTGTTCCAGTCTTGTCCGAACGGAAGATTGTTCGACGCAAGGTAGGGAAGCGCTTTTCCCTGTTGTTCCTCTTCAAGGAGTTGAGAATATTCGTGGAGAACGAGCGTGTTGGATAGGACGTCGGTTTCGGGCGAATAGACGTTTTCGTTGTACTTGCCGCCGCGAATCCACGGACAATGCCAGTCCATGAAGACGACTTGTTTGTCCTGGAAATTGTCGACGATATACTTCTTTAATTCGCGAACGGACGGATAGATTTCCTGAATATAGTCGCGGTTATGGTCGTGAGGAGCGCGGTTCTTGCCCTGGTCCCCCGCCTCCACGCCCGGCGCGTCGACAAACGGAACGACGAAGAACTCGCAGTTTTCGCGCAAAAACGTTCCGGCCTCGGAATCCGACTCGATTTCGTCGATCAGGCCCTCGACGACAAAACTCGCGATCATTTCGCAGCAGTGATGTCGCGCGGTGAACGCGACGCCGTATTGGGGCGCGGCGGAACTTTGCGCGATTTTGAGCATGGGAACGTCGGAACCGTCGCGAGCCTGACACAGAACGCCCGGCGTAAAACCTTGCCGATCCTGATATTTCGTCAGAAACTTTTCCCAGTTGGCGCGCGTGTAGAGAGGCGCGAGCGCAAAAACGACCTCGTCTTCGTCGTCGGCAAACGTATAGACGAAGCGTTGCGAATCGGCGTCGGGCGTTTCGGAAAGCCAGCGCCACGTTTCGCCCCCGTCGGAACTGATCGCGGGGCCGCGGGCGCCGACGCGGTTGGGTTTGTCGAATTCAAACGTCAGCGTTCGACCCTGCGCGCCTCTGACGCGAAACGCCGTGTAGAACCAGTCGCCGACCGTGTCGCGCAGGTCGGGGCGCAATTTGACAAGTCCGTCGTCGGAAATGGAGTCGACGATAATATTGCCGCCGGGGAAATCCGCGTCGATTTGCGGTTTCGCGCTTTGCGACTTCGCTTTGAGCAGTCGCGCCAACGCTTTAGCAGCCGAGCGTCCAAGTTCCCGCGCGGCGTCGGGCGTGATTTCGCCCCCTCCCGCGTTCGCGTAGGGGATTTCGTAACCGGAATAGAACAGAATGTTGGGCAGCTTTTCCGCCCAATGTTTCGACGAGAGAATCTGCGGCTGTTCGTCGGTCGAAGATATGTTCCAGCCCTGTCCGACCGGAAGATTGTTCGTCGCGCGATAGCGAAGCGCTTTCCCTTGTTGTTCTTCTTCAAGAAGTTGCGAGTATTCCCGGAGCGCGCGCGACGCCGTCTCGACGTCGGTTTCGGGTGAATAGATATTTTCGTTATAATCGCCGCGAATCCACGGACAGTGCCAGTCCATGAAGACGACTTGTTTGTCCCGGAAACGATCGACGATATATTTCTTCAGTTCGCGGACGGACGGATAGATTTCCTGAATATAGTCGAGATAGTGGTCGTGAGGGGCGCGATTCTTGCCCTGGTCGCCCGCCTCCACGCCCGGCGCGTCGACAAACGGAACGACGAAAAATTCGCAGTTCTCGCGCAAAAACTTCCCCGCGTCAGAATCGGACTCGATTTCGTCGATCAGGCCCTCGACGACAAAATTCGCGATCGTTTCGCACGCGTGATGGCGCGCGGTAAGCGCGATTCCGTATTTCGGCGCCGATTCGCTTTGGCGAATCACGAGGTCGGGAACGTCGGAACCGTCTCGCGCCTGACACAGAACGCCGGGCGTAAATCCTTCCCGATTCTGATATTTCGTCAGAAATTTTTCCCAGTCGGCGCGCGCGTAGAGAGGCGCGAGCGCGAAAAAGACTTCGTCTTCATCCGCCCCGAACGTATAGACAAAGCGTTGCGAATCGGCGTCGGGCGTTTCGGAAAGCCAGCGCCACGTTTCGCCGCCGTCGGAACTGATCGCGGGGCCTCTCGCGCCGACGCGATTGGGCGCGTCAAATTCGAACGTCAGCGTTCGACCATGCGCGCCTTTGACGCGAAACGCCGTGTAG
This sequence comes from Thermoguttaceae bacterium, assembly GCA_017550965.1. Lineage (GTDB taxonomy): Bacteria > Planctomycetota > Planctomycetia > Pirellulales > Thermoguttaceae > RUG369. The sequence goes on along the minus strand of JAFZNK010000042.1, from coordinate 158 downwards.
AACCAGTCGCCGACCGTGTCGCGGAGATCGGGGCGAACTTTGACTAATCCGTCGTCGGAAATCGAGTCGACGACGACGTTTCCGCCTGGGAAATCCGCGTCGATTTGCGGTTCCGCGCCTTGCGACGGCGAGACAAACGCCGCGACGGAGACGACGAG
>JAFZNK010000312.1 GCA_017550965.1 Thermoguttaceae bacterium | reverse complement strand
CCAATGAAACCGCCGCCGTCGTTCAAAAATTTACGCAATTCTTTCCAACCTTCGTCGCCAAGAGCTTTAGACTCGCCGCTTCCCGTTCCGCCCGGAAAAAGAACCACGTCGAAATTTTTCAAAGAGCCTTCCCTTATTTCTTGAGCGGAAATAAAACTGGCTTCAAAACCTGGCGCGTTATTGAGTATCTGTAGAGACGCGATCGCGCAGGTGTCGCTGGCTCCCGAATCTCTAAACACAGCGGCCTTTAATTGAGGGGCGATTGGAACGTCAGACTCTTGAGCCCAAGCGGCGTTCTGTCGATAACAAGAAAGCGTTAAACACGTTGCGACGACGGCAAAAAAAACGTAAATCTTTTTCATTACATACTCCTTTAGGGCGATCGGCTCTCCCCGTTGTCACTTAGCGTTAAGGGGTTTTCGCCCCACGAACACAAATCGCGGCATCTTTTTCCAAAAGACGGGACAATACGGCAGACGATCGGCGCGTTCTATTAAAGAAACTTCCTCAAATCGATACGAAAGGTACGGAAGAATATCGTTTGATAGGAACAAATTATCGAGAGAAAACCAAATCGGCCAGAACCACCTCGTCGAAAAACTCTGGCGCATTCTTTTTTTGCCGGGGTATTTTCTGGCGATATAAAAATCAACCACGCCGATGGTTCCGCCTGGTTTTAACGCCTCATACGCTCGGTCGACGGCGGCGAACCAGTCGGGAATCATTGTTAGGGAGTAAGAAAAGAGAATCGCGTCGATAGGACCGTCGTCCGGTTTCCATTTAGTGGCGTCGTCTTGTTTTGTCACAACGTTTGTCCAACCGTTTTCAGCGATTCGTTTATTCGCGATTCTTAACATCGACGGGGTCAAGTCGATAAGAGATAACTTCTTTAATTTCGAGAGGCTGTCTCCTAAAAATTCGACGTTAGCTCCAGTTCCGCACCCCATGTCGACCCACTCTTCCCCTTCCTGAGGGTTCATTGCGCGCATCAACTCGTCGCGTCCAGTCAACAAACGTTTACGAAAGCGATCGTAGGCGTCGACCTGTTTAACATAGAACGACTCGAGTCGCTCTGCGTCGGAATCGCCGCGAACAGGCCTCAATGCCATACAGTATAATATCTTTAGATCGGAAACAAAATTTGCTAATCGCGAAGCGCTCATAACATAAAAGGGTAAAACAAAACAAAACAACGCATAAACGAACATAACGACTGAAAGAGCCCTTCTGCCGTTATGACCCGTACGACGCGTATTAACAAAACTAATACGCCGCTTCAACGCTTATTTACGGTCGAAACAAGTCAAAAATACCATAAAAGCCAAAAAAAACAAGTCAAACCGTTCCGAACGTTTACGGTCCATAGAAGTCGTCTTGATTTTATGACGTCGTCGCCCCCTTAACAGTTGTCGATTCGTTGAGACGAATCGCGTTTTGACTCGGCGTTATGCGTGTTTAAACGTGTTTGAAATTCTTCTTCACGACGCCTTCGCCTGTTGACGAGCGAGACGTTTGGTATAAAATAGCGACGTTGCCGGGAGTTCCGCGTCACGCGGTCGTTTTTTCTCGGTTCCCAGATCGATAAACCTTTTCAGGAAGGAACAGATAATGGAATTGCACGAACTGATCCAATCGTTGAAGACAGATGAAGGCGGTAAAATCGTCATGGTCGTATCTGACGGAATCGGCGGACTTCCGCTCCAGCCGGGCGGACCTACAGAACTTGAAGCGGCCTCGACTCCTAATCTTGACGCGCTCGCCGCTCGTGGCGTATGCGGCATGTCGCTTCCAATTCTGCCCGGTATAACTCCCGGTAGCGGTCCCGGCCACCTTGGGCTCTTTGGCTACGATCCGCTCGTCTTCCAAATTGGACGAGGCGTTCTTGAAGCTGCTGGAATTGCTTTCCCTGTCGGGCCGAACGACGTCTGCATGCGTTGCAACTTCTGCACAATAGACGCCGACGGCAATATCACCGATCGTCGTGCAGGTCGTATTCCGACCGAAGAGAGCGTCGAAGTCGTCAAGACGCTTAAAGCGATTGAAATTCCCGGAGTCGAAGTTTTTGTCGAACCTGTTAAAGAACACCGTTTTGTCGTCGTTTTCCGTGGCGAAGGGCTTGGCGGCAATGTCGCCGACACCGATCCTCAAAAATGCGGAGTCAAACCGCTTGATCCAGTCGCGACTAATCCAGATTCTGAAAAAACGGCGAAAGTCGCCAAGGAATTCTTTGAAAAAGCTCTCGTTATCCTTAAAGACCAGCCGAAAGCGAACTGTCTCACGATGCGCGGTTTCGCGAAGAAACCTTCGCTTCCAAGCTACAAGGAACTCTACGGCTTGAACGCCGCAGCAATTGCCGTCTATCCAATGTACAAAGGTCTTGCCTCCCTCGTCGGGATGGATTTGGTTGGCAAACCCGCAAATTTGCAGGAGGAAGTTGAAGTTCTCAAAGAGAACTGGGACAAGTACGACTTCTTTTTCCTCCATTGGAAATACACCGATTCTCGCGGTGAAGACGGCGATTTTGAAGCGAAAAAGGCGATGGTTGAAGAACTCGATAAAGTGATGCCGGAGATTACGGCTTTACTTGGCAAAGACGACGTCCTTGTCGTTACCGGCGACCATAGCACGCCGGCCAAAATGGCGTCGCACTCGTTCCATCCAGTGCCGACGATGATTGTCGCCGAAAACGCGCGTTTCGACTCTTGCCAGAAATTTGGCGAAACTGAAGCGAACAACTTCGGAGGACTTGGACATTTTCAGGCGCAACATCTTATGTCGCTTGCGATGGCTCACGCCAATCGCCTTGGAAAATTCGGCGCGTAAATCTCATGAGTTGTAGCGGCGCGAACAACGTGTTAGAGACGTTCGCGCCGCTCGTCTTCACCGTTAGTTCTCGTTGAAGTTGGCAATTATTCGAGTCGTAAACGCGACGTCTGCGCTCTGCCGTCGTTTTTGTTCTTTTCCCCGAATCCTGAAAGGTTTTCTGATGAGCCGTTTTTATTCTCAACTTGGAACGATTGTTTTAGCGCTCCTTTTCGCTGTAACTATCGGCTGTAAACCGAATTCCAGTCCGGAAGACGCGTCTAACGACGGCGTTATTGTCTCAGGAATTAACTATTCGATGGCTCAACCGATCAAGTTGGAGTCGTTGAAGACGAAAAAAGATTTCCTGGATTTCTGTGAGAACAATGAAATTGCCGTAGTGAAGTTTACAGCAACATGGTGTGGGCCGTGTAAAGCGCTTGAACCTGAACTTGAAAAAATGGCCGGTTACTTTGAGACTCAAGGCGTAAAAATCGCAGAGGTCGACGTCGACGATCTCAAAGATCTTTCGAACGAAATGCATATTTCGTCGATTCCTCACACGTTTGTCTTCTATAACGGTCAGCCATACGCCGACATTATGGGATTTAATCCCGGAGCGATTGCGAGCCTGATTGACAGCGTTTGCCAGAATCAGGAAGCTGCGTCGATCTCAGGAACCGACAATACTGACTGGACTGACGAGGCTATCAGCGACGCGGAACGTGAAGATCGCGCTGCGAATGTCGACGATTCTGGCAGCGAACCTGTTGCCAACGCAGAGGAAGAATCTGTCCCTGTTGACGAAGAATGAACGTTTCCCTTGCTATTTATTAAAAAGTATTTTACAAAAGTACGAAAGCGACTACCTTTTCGAACGTTCTTCTCGCTTTGATTGTTTTTCGTCTATGTCCCTCGCTGAAGACTCGAATTCCAGTCCCGTCGTCGAACCGAAACGTAGATTTCGATTCGACGCAAAAAAAAGGATCAAGTTGGAACGCGACTTTGCGCGTGTTTACGAAGGACGGGCGCGCGCGTATAATGAACGCATGACGGTTTGTTGCCGAGCCAGAATAGAAAACGAACAGTCGCGGCTTGGTCTTTCTACGTCGAAGAAAGTTGGCAAAGCGCATATTCGCGCACGATGGAAGCGTCTTATTCGCGAAGCGTTTCGACTTCAGTATTACGATCTTCCTCAAGGCTACGATTTTATCGTCATTCCAAAAAAACAGGACAAAGTTCCTTGTTACTCGACAATTGCTGACGACTTGGTCTATTTGGCGCGTCGGGCGGCGAAAAAAGCGGATAAAAACGTAGAAAAAGCGAACAACGAGTCAGCGCAGGACTCAAATAATGAACGTGGACTTTAACGCGTTACGTCGGATATGCCGAATAATTGTTCGCGTCCCGAGCGACGCCGCGATTTGGCTGGTGCGTTTTTATCAGACGTGCGTTAGTCCTCTTATCGGACCGAGTTGCAGATTTACTCCGACGTGTAGCCAATATTGCGTCTTAGCGATAAGAAAGTACGGTTTGATTATTGGAACGCTTAAAACAATTTGGCGAATTCTGCGTTGCAATCCTTTCAATCGAGGCGGGTACGATCCGCCGTGAACGATTTTCGCTCGTTCCATCATTCGAAAAGCTACAATGTTTCGCGACGAATAACTTCAAAGACTCTCAGTTCCTAAAATGATAGTTCCTTACTCCTGCGATTTCTGCTCGAAAACGCTAAATGCCGACGAAACGTTGGAAGGTCGCACGGTAACTTGTCCGCATTGTCGACATACGACCCAGTTGCGTCGCCTGACTGAAGCGCGAGCGGAACTTACCGAATCAAGCGAGCCGTTCGAATCGTCCGACGAACTGCTCAGCCAAACGCACGGCGCTAATTCCGAACCATCTACGTCAGGCGTCGCGTCCGACACGTTGACAAAAGGCTCTAGCCGAAGCGCTCAACATGATATTCGTTTTGAACTCGACGGAGATCCGGCTCTTGATCGTGAGACTGAGGAATTATGCGTCGCCATGCGCAAAATTGTTCCGTGTTTTCAACCTAATCCTTTTGGAATCTCTTATCCGTTAGAGAAAACGGTTGTCGCAGATTCTGACGACGAAGCAGACTCTGTTGAACCTGACGCTTCTTCTTCAAATCCATATGACGTTGACGAGTTGATCAAAGGCGTTGAGAGACCGGACGGCGGTTTTTGACCTTTTATGACTTTGAGATAAACACAAGTTCTCCACGATGAATGAAAAAGCGGTAATACTTCTTTCCGGCGGTTTGGATTCGACGACCGTATGCGCCGTTGCCAAATCGCAAGGACGCGAAATCTACGCGTTGACGATCAATTACAATCAGCGTAACATCTGGGAAATCAACGCGGCTAAACAAGTTGCCAGGAGCGTAGGAGTCGTCGAGCACGTCGTCTTTCCGATCAATCTCAGACTTTTTGGGGGCAGTTCCCTTACTGATTCGGCGATCGACGTTGATAAAAACGTGTCGTTAGAGGAAATTGGCAAGGGGATACCGTCTTCGTACGTGCCCGCCAGAAACACGATCTTTTTATCGTTGGCGCTTGCTTTTGCAGAGACAAGAGACGCGTCTGAGATTTGGATTGGCGTCAATTCGCTTGATTACAGCGGATATCCCGACTGTAGACCGGAGTATATTGACGCGTTTTCCAAAATGGCGCAATTAGCGACTAAAGTCGGCGTTGAAGGCAAAAAATTAGAGATTAAGACGCCCCTTCTACATTTGACGAAGGGAGAAATTATAAAACTGGGGCTTTCGCTTGGCGTCGACTATTCAATAACGCGCACGTGTTACGATCTTGACGATCAAGGCCTGGCATGCGGTAAATGCGAGTCGTGTCAGTTGCGTAAAAACGGTTTCGCCGAAGCTGGCGCGCTTGATCCAACTCCTTATCGACAATAAGGATCGCGCCGTTACTCTTTGTTTGCGGAAAAAACGCGTAAATTTTCGTCGAAACTTAACTCGCTATAGTCGGGGAACGCGGTAACGCATTTGAGAGAATCGTCGACGCGTTCTGCAACGACGCGAATCGGCACTCCATAACGTTCTTCGACGCACACGTATCGTGGGACGTCGTCTTCTTTGCTTTTTTTCTTGCCAAGATTGTCCTCTACTTGCAAATACCATTTCGATCGATCGTCGATGAGAATGTCGGAAACCTCGTACATAAATCGATCGCTAGTCCAGAATTCAGGGATCTGCGTCTTACCGTACTGCGCGGCGGCGGGGTTGGCATGTCCGCCAGACCAACCGCAAACAGTCGTCGTTGAATCCGTTTCCTCGCCAAATTTCGTATTGATTGCGCGTAAAATTGGCGAACCCTCTAAAATGTGGCGCGTTCGTTCCGCGTCGACTAGATTGGCGCCGGTTCGTATCGAGTTCAGCGCAAGTTGTTCCTGGAGATAAACGTATCGTTGGTAATTCTGTTCGTAAACGTTGGTTGTCGAGATTGTTGGATGATCTAAATCGTCAAAGAATCGCCACGCGCGACGATTAGGACGTAATTCAATACCGGACACCCGGATCGACACCAGCTTTCCATGTTCGTTAAACGTTCGGACTGTCGTCGCCATACATATTTCCCCGATTGAGTCGCTAAAGCTGAAAAAGCGCGTTCCCGCCTGGGAACGCGCTTTTCATTCTGCATAGTTGACGCCAAATCGAGATTAGACTCTCCCGAGACCTACGGCTCTACGCGCCTTGTCATAGGTAACCGACGCAATCGCGCGTGCCTCGTCCCGCCCGCGATCAAGCGTTTCGTCGACTATTCCCGAACTCATGACTTGCGCAAACCGATCCTGTAATCCCGTTAAAAACTCAACGAGAACTTCGGCGACCTCTTTTTTCAAATCGCCGTAACGTGCTCCTTCAAAGTGCTTTTCTGCTTCTGGAATGGTCTTGTTTGAAAAACTCGCATAGATCGTAAGCAAATTCGAGACGCCGGGTTTGTTTTCTTCGTCGTAGACGACCCCTTCTCCGGAATCTGTCACGGCGCCCATTATCTTTTTGCGAACGACTTTTTCGGGGTCGTTCAAAAAGATTGACGCTTTGGGATTTTCGGCCGATTTGCTCATTTTCTTGGTCGGATCAAGCAGGTCGCGAATCTTGGCGCCGAGTTTTGGAATTAACGGCTCGGGCACGACGAATATCTCGCCGTACTTCTTATTGAAACGTTGCGCGAGGTTGCGAGCAAGTTCAACGTGTTGCTTTTGGTCCGCGCCGGTTGGAACGACGTCCGCGTTGTAGAGCAAAATATCGGCCGTCATGAGAATAGGATAAGTGAACAGGCCGCAACCGATCTCTTTTTTGCCTTCTGATTTCGCTTTGAACTGCGTCATACGCGACATTTCGCCCATATACGCGTTGCATTCGAGTATCCAGGACAAATTAGCGTGTTCCGGTATTTCCGACTGTATATAAATATGATTTTTTGTTCCGGAAACGCCGCATGCAAGATACATGCCGACAATTTCACGAACGCGACGATGCAACGTTTCTGGATCCTGCGGAACGGTTATTGAGTGCATATCGGGAACGAACAGAAACGTCTCGTATTCGTCCTGATAATTGACGACCTGTTTAATGCCGCCGCAGTAGTTTCCAATAGTAAGTTCGCCGCTTGGTTGCAGACCGGTCAAAAGTCTTTTTTTCATCTCTGGTTCCTTGACGGAAAAAATAAACGCCTCGCATCGTTTTGTCCTTTATTATTGGCAAAACCGAACGAGGTTTTATTATATTGCCTATCGTCAATGCGACAACCCGTTGACTCGCTGGATAGTCAAGCAAGACTCTTAAGACGCGTTCGATTTCAAACGCGTCTTTGTTTTGTTATTTGACAATCGTCTGCGACGAATAATGCGAGCGATTGAGTACGCACGGAACTATTTAGTGCGGAACGTTCGTTTCTATCGGGACTTGCCAATCATAAATGCCGTTCGTACGGTATTCTTTGTGAACAGCGTCTCGAAGAGCTTGACGCAGGTGTGTGTTAAACGCGTCGCCGTAAGAAGATCCTCGATATCTAGTTCCCCAAACCCAATTCGCCCCAACCACCAGAATATTCCTCATCGTGTCTCCGTAGAATACGTGCCACGTCGTGCACAGCATGCCGAACGAGTTCTTTTCAACCACATTGGCTCCGAGACTGCGGATGCCGTTAAGTTCGTTCCACGGACATGAAACGACGTCAAACCCTCTGTCCATAAAATAGGTCGTCGTGGGCCAAGTCTCGTTTTCTTTCGGCTTCCCATATTGCCAATCGCAAATAAGAACGTCCTTAGGAATTATGTCGATCAGTCCGCGCGTTCTCGGGTTTCCGACTGCAATGTAACCTTCGAAATCTTTCGGTTCAATAAGCATGTCGTGCCACATCATGATTCTGCAATCGCGCTCTTTCATCAGATCGTGGAAATAGTTGATCCAATCGCCAAGCGCGTCGACGTAGTTTCCCTTTCGTCTCGCAAGGAAACTTGTCCCCGCAGAGTACGCCTCGTCGCAACCGATGTGGAAATAACGAGGTTTGTCAAACGTTTCGTAGAGTTCCAGAACACATTTTGTCAGGAGTTCTCGCGTTGCGGGGTTGCAAACGTTCCATGTCCACCCATCGGGTTCAAACAACGGTTCCATTTCAGGGTGGTAATCGAGGATCGTATGCTTTGCCGACGCCCCCCGCGCGCCTGGCGCGTGTCCGAAAATGTTCATTTGCGGGATGAGTTCGACGCCCAAGCTTTTTCCAATGGCCACGAGCTCGCGAACTTCGTCTTTAGTCGTGTGTCTTTCGCTCCAATAGAGCGCGTCGTTTGATTCAAAAGGAAAAACGCCCCAGAATTCCAAAACGATATAGTTGAATTTGTAATACGCGGCAATGCGAATCGAACGCTCGATTTGATCGACTCTTGTTTCAGGAAACCAACATAAATGCATTCCTCGGAACGACAATTTTGGCGCGTCGTTGATTTCAACCTCAGGAATAAAATAGCGAGATTCCGCCGTCGATTCGCCAATTCCGAACGTTTCGGCAAGTTGACGCAACGTTTTAAAAGAATCGCGGAATCCCGACAAGTCGGACGCGGCAATCAGAAGCGTTCCCGAAGAATCGTTTCGACGCTCGGTAATTTCTTCCGGGGTTGCGTCTTTCGCCAGACTTTGATCTCGAATTGCCAGACATTGATATCCGTTCGTCTTTTTGAAGAACGCGTCGTCGTTTGCCAGTTTCTTTACAAACTCAATTTCGTCGGAAGTCCTCGCGGCGTCGTTTTCGATTTCTTTTGTCAACTCGTCGACTGTTTTTGTGTCGAATTGGAAATCCACGTCAAAGTTTTTTGAAACTTGAGCGCGAATCGTTTCGAGCCCTTTGTCGAATTCCGCGTCCCACGCCAGATCGTTTGGGAAGATAAAGGAACAACGAAGTTGCGAGTTGAAAACGACGACGCCTCGTCCGTAACGCGTCTCGGTCGGCGCAGGAATCAAACGAGTGTCGTAAATAGCGATTTCACTGGCGTCGGTCGGTTCGAAGGCGTTTGTTTCCGCTAGGGCGACAAACGCCGACGCAATAAACGTTAACATGTAAACAAACGATTTCATCATTGTTGTTTTTTTCTTTTTTTCTGTTGTTTGTTGAAGCGGCGTATGAAGACGACGAATCAAACGCGGATTTGAATCGTCGTTTCCATGTCTTTTAGCTATTGTTCCACACTACAAAAGGACTTATTTGGCGTGGAGTTTTGCGGCGACGAACACTACGTTCTGTGGATCGCCGACCGTTTGCGTCAATTCAAACTCAACGACGTTTCCGTTAAAAGCCGCTTGCGGAAATTCAAAACTGACAATTCTTTTGGCGTCGGAAACGTTGGTTGCGTCGATTTCGTTTATACCTGTCGCGTCAAAGCCGTTAAGCTTTGCAGAGAATTGCGCCGACGCAATTCCGGCACATTCTGCGAATTTTACGACGATTACAGATCCGTCAGACGCGCTTGGACCGGGCCCGATCGGTATCGTAAACGCGACGGGCGTTTCGCTCGTTTCCTGAGGAGTTTGCGCGTTGTTGGGGTATCCTTCGGGGACAGTGTCTCGATACGTCGTTGGAACCTCGCGATCGACCGTCTTCAGATAATTCTCGTCAAACCCTTTTTTCAATAGATCGATATAGGCAGCCTGCGCGTCTGTCGCGCCGTGAATATCCATCCAGTTGAAAAGATAGAGATTCGTAGTTCCCCGTGCCTTTTCCATAGCGGCGAAACCGTAGAGCTGTTCTTTCGTGCAAGACGAAGCCTGCGCGCCAGGGTAGGCGCGAACGTTCACGTCGGCGCACGGCGCAAGCCCGACGTTAAGTCCGTCAAGGCGTTCGTTCCAGACTTCAACTGGTATGTCAAAGTCGCTCGTCGACCAGAAAGGACTCGGGATAATCAGATCGACAAGTCCTTCTTTTGCCCACGCGACAGCGTCCATGCCTAGTCCTGCGGCGGCGTCGGGACTTGTTGGAACACGAACGGCGATGAAAATCCTATGACCGCGCTTTTCGGAGTATTCCTCCGCCCTCTTGCGTGCGTAAGCCACGATTTCGGTAAGATAACCGCCCTCTTCCGCCGATTTGCCAGGCGTCAAATGCCAGCCAAATCTCATCCAATCGAGTTCGATTCCGTCGAAATCGTAACGCTCGAAAAGAACGTCAAGAAAGTCTGTCGCGTGCTTGCGAACTTCAGCATGCTTAAAGTTTAACGCGCGTTGAAACCAGTCCTTGGACGGCGTGTTTGGAACGCGCCAATAATCGGGATGATTTACCCAAAACGAGGAATGCTGAAAGTTGGTTGGATCGTCGACGTCATGCAAATCGTTCATGCGCATGGAAAGCCAGGGCGAAATCCCTATTTCACGACATCGAGCGATCCAGATCGTATAAGGATCAAGTCCGCGTTCTTCGAGTAATTTGCAATTTTGAGGCCATCGATCGGTCTGTTCTACTCCCTTGCTGTTCGGTTCCCAAATAGCGTTGCGCGCAGGGTTGGTAAAATTAGCGCGACTGGCGTTCGGATTCAAAAACAAGTGTGTGACAGCCGTGTTTGCGTATTGATCGACAAATTCGTTCAAACCGTCGACAGTCATTTCATCGGAGGTTCGATTAAAAAAGAAATGACTATTGTCTTCGTTGATAACGAGCATATTCTCGAAAGGTTCAGCGCCGTCGACGCCGACGGAAAACGCGCACGCAAGCGCAATATAAAAGATAGTTCGCCATATTCGATTCATTGAAGTTCCTTCCGCGAAGTTATAATCTAAAAAGACGCTGTCTTTAGGCGCGTTAGCCGGTAAAAACGCCGACGGCGGTTACGCGAAACGCGAACCGCCTCTTCAATTTTAAAGGGCCGGTTGGAGAAAATCAAGTTCTGTTTAATCCATCTTTTGTTATCCGCCTCCCCATTTCTTTTATCTGCCGGGGCATACGATAAAACAGTTGAAATCTTTTTTATTGTGGACGTCGAAAAAAGAAAAGCTATAATGAGGAAGGTTTCTCGCTTTGACGTTTAGTTCGTCGCGCTTTTGCGCGACGCGACAACTTTCGAAGCGGCGCGAACTTGCGTTGGAGTAGGTTTCTGGCGTGGTCGCGCGTATGATGTTGTTACGGCACAATAAAAGGACATTGCTCAATGCGTTCCGATCTAATTAAACAAGGCGTTAACCGCGCGCCTCATCGCGGTCTTCTCAGAGCTTGCGGCGTTTCCGAAAGAGATTTCAAACGACCGTTCATTGCGATTGTTAGTAGTCGCGTCGATATTATTCCGGGACACGTTCATCTTGAAACGGTCGCGGAAACGGTCGCGCAGGCTGTTCGCGACGCCGGGGGCGTTCCCTTTATCTTCAATACGATTGGGGTCTGCGACGGAGTCGCAATGGGGCACGACGGCATGAAATATTCGCTTGCGAGCCGGGAGATTATCGCCGACGCCGTTGAAACGATGATTAACGCTCACAAATTCGACGGGATGATTTGCATTCCGAACTGCGATAAAATTGTGCCTGGAATGTTGATGGCGACTGTGCGCTGTAATATTCCCACCGTTTTCGCCAGCGGCGGGCCGATGGAAGCGGGGCGTACGGGCGACGGCAAACCGCTCGACCTTATCTCAATCTTCGCTGCTTCGGCAGGCGTCGAAAACGGACTAATCAAAGAAAAAGATTTGCTGGATATTGAACGCAAGAGTTGTCCGACGTGCGGTTCCTGTTCCGGAATGTTCACCGCCAACAGTATGAACTGCCTTTGCGAAGCGATCGGAATCGCGCTTCCTACCAACGGCACCCTGCTTGCGACGAGCGCCGACCGACGTAAGTTGTATCGTAAAGCGGCTCGTCGTGTTGTCGAAATGGTTCTTATTCAATCGCTTCGAGAAAAAGTCGACGCAAAAGAAATCACGAAAAAAGACGCAACCGCTCAACTGGCGAAAATTGCGCGCGCCGGTCAAAAACTCAGTTTGGATTTCCCGGTTCTTCCATCCGAGATTATCACGCAGAAATCGATTGACAACGCGATGATTCTCGATATGGCGATGGGCGGAAGCTCTAACACAATCCTTCACCTGCTCGCGATTGCCAACGAGGCGGGGCTTAATTACTCGCTCAATCGTTTTAACGAACTTAGCGCGACGACTCCTCATATCTGCAAAGTCTCGCCCAGTTGCGATTATCACGTCGAGGACGTTCATAACGCAGGCGGTATTCATACGATTCTTGGCGAACTTCGCCGCGGCAAAGTTCCGTCGTTCAACTACGACGCTCCGACTGTTACTGGAAAGACGATCGGGCAAAACATTGACGACTACGATCTTCGCGGAACAAAAGCGTCCGACGAAGCGCTCGAGGTTTACGCCGTTACTCCCGGCAAGCGTCTTAACGCTCCCGCTATGAGCGTTCGACGACGTTTTAAATCCGCAAAAGACATGCCGTTGAACTTCGATCCCAAAGACTGCATACGAACGTGCAAAAAGGCGTATCGTCAAACGGGCGGTCTCACGATCTTGTTCGGCAATCTGGCTCCGGACGGCGCGGTTGTTAAAACGGCAGGCGTTTTGCCTAATATGATGAAGCACACGGGTCCCGCCGTGATCTTCAATTCTGAACCGGAAGCGTATCAGGGCATTGTCAACGGCAAGGTAAAAGCCGGAGACGTGGTGGTCGTACGTTACGAAGGTCCCAAGGGTGGACCCGGTATGCAGGAAATGCTGGCGCCCACCGCCGCCATCAAGGGCGTCAAACTTGACGATTCCGTCGCGCTCATTACTGACGGCCGTTTTTCCGGAGGAACGGCTGGCGCGTGCATTGGACATATCAGTCCTGAGGCGGCTGCCGGCGGCCCGATCGCTCTTCTCAGGGACGGCGACGTCATCGAAATCGATATTCCGAACGAATCGATCAACGTCAAGTTGAGCGCCGCCGAACTCAAAAAGCGCGCGGCGGCGTTTAAAGCCCCCAAACCGCGCTATACTTCCGGTTATCTTGCCAAGTACGCAAAATTGGCGACAAGCGCGGACAAGGGCGCAATTTTGAAATGGGATTGAACCGTTTGACGGTTTGTTAATCATCATTGACCAACGAGGGTTTTCGCGGCCGATTTCGAACGCGAAGGCCCTCGCTTATTAAGAGGTTATGATTTCATGCCTTAACTATTGACCGAATTTATGTTGTGCAAAGACGGTTTTCGCTCTTTTAAAGTTTAAAGCGCTTTGAAACTTAAATAGTTTCGTAGTTTCACGCCTTGTTCGTTTTCTTTAACGAACGTTTACGACTGGATTTATTATGAGAAACATCCTTTTTATTCAAAAGGTTATGGCGTTTGTTGTAATATTCGCCGTTGCCTCTTGCTACGCAGCGGACGATCAGGTAAGGCTTTATTCTTATCGAATGGATCCCGCCGAACGTCCCGAGGTCGAGCGTTACGCCGTTCGACCTCCTTCATGGGACGTTTTTGACGGAAAAACTCAGTTTATTACGTTGCGTTCTTTTCCGTCGGAGAACGATATTGGTCAAAGATTCGACGAAACGCTCGACCAGTATCAAAACGCGGAACTTGGACGAATTATTTGGCCTCATGCGGGAACGATCTTCTATAAGAATCTTGGCGAACTTGCCGAAACGATTAAAAGACGCGATCTGTATCTGTTTGATTTTTGGGGCTACGTCCCCGGAAGCGGTCCGCGAGAATCCGGAGACTGGACGCAATTCAAAGCCGATCCCGCTCAATTCAATTTACTTGAAGATATCTTGGGGGAGCGTTGGTTGGGCATGGACAACGGCGAACAGGACGGTCGGTTTGTCGGCGGCTATTCTCCTACGTTGCAAACGAGTCCCAACGACAAAATTGCGCCATATTTCGCTTTCCAACGTCATTTCGAACGACTTGGAGACGATCTTGGCAACAGATTGGCGACGCTTGTTTCACTTAATTTTGGACATTACTTTCTTAAAGAGGGAACCTACACGCTTATCGGCGCGGAAACGGCTCAAGCGCTCCCCAACGGACAGATTTATTACAGTTGGATTCGCGGCGCAGGCAAACAGTACGGCGTTCTCTGGTTTGGAAACGCCTCTGTTTACAATCGTTGGGGGTGGAAAGCCTATCCGAACAAGCCGACCGAAGGCGCGAGTTTGGCGTTGCTGAAACGTTTGATGTACTCTCATTTGCTTTACAATAGCGCAGGCGTCGGATATGAAACCGGATGGTTTGTCAACGGCGAGCTTGGTCCAATTGGTAAAATACAACAATCGGCGAAACGCTGGCTTGACGAAAACGGCGATCCCGGCGTTCAGGCGACTCCCATCGCGTTTTTGTGCGACTTTCAATGCGGTTGGTCTTTTCCACGCCACCTTTATACGGGTAAAACGTATCAAGTTTGGGGAAATCTTCCCTACTCTTCCGGCGATTATTTAACAAACGATCTTTTCGATCTCGCTTATCCTGGCTATCAGGATTCTTCCTATTTTCATAATGAAAAAGGCTTTATGACCCCGACTCCTTATGGGGATTGCGTCGACGCGCTCCTTACCGACGCGCCGCTCGTATTACTTAAACAATATTCGACTATTTTTATCGCTGACGAACTCAATCCAAGCGTTGAATTGCTCGACAAGTTGACAGCTTACGTCGCCAACGGAGGTCGGCTTGTTTTTACAGCCGACGTTATTAAAAAATTTGGTTCGTTTCTGGGCGTGAGTCTGGCGCGTGAGACGCCTAAATCGTTTGAAAACGCGTCGATTCTCTGGAACGACGGTTCCAAAATCCTGGAGGCCACGCCTTTTGACGCTTACGTTTTGAATTTGCCATCCGACTCCCAAACGATCGCTGCATGCGACGAAATCCCGATGGTCGCTGAAATAGCCTATGGAGAAGGTTCAGCCGTTGTTTTGGCGTCTCCTTTTGGTTTGTCGTCTAAACGAGCGTTCGAAGGCCCCGTTGCAAATTCGCAGGACTCCCCGCTGGCTAATCCCTATCCGCTCCTTAATTTTGCACAAAAAACGTTCGAAGCCGAGATGAATCGGAACGTTCTCTTCGACGTCGGAGAGGATCTCTCGTCAATCGTTTGTCGAAAGAGCGAAAACGTCTATACGATCGGCGTTTTCAACAACGAGTTGAAAGAGCTTCCCTTCGAGATCTCGTCCAGAATAGGATCGATTGTCAAACTCCGTGAATTAAAAATTGACGAAAGCGAACGCGACGCCGTCGGATTCGCGCCGACTGGATTTGAAGACGTTGATTTCGGTAAGAATACCGAATCGACAATAGCCGGTTTGGGCGTGCGCGTTTTTGAGGCGACAGTCGATTTGGAAACGATAACGCCGATTGAAAAAACGAAATGGCCGGAACTTCCAAAAGGTCGTTTTCTTGCGTTCCGTTCTCCGCTGGATATTCAAAAACCTTTGAAAGAATCAATTTTAACGCGTCCGACCTTCTTCCAACATTGGGACGGCGTATTAGTCGATTGGAAATATTTTAACGCCCGTTCCATCGAACAACTTCGGGAAGAAGCGGGATGGTTGAAACGTCAAAGCCTTAAAATCGCCGTCGATTTCTCGTCCGGAATCGATTTATTCCCCGATCTCCGACTCATTAAAAACGATCCCGCCGAGTACGAACGATCGATGAACGCCTTTCGTTCAGTTATTGAAAAAGCGGCGATTCTCGAAGTTAAAGACGTTATCGTGAGAGCGCACCGCAATCCGGAAAACAACTACTCGTCTGAACAAACGTACTTGGATACAATCGAGGCGTTTAAGGAGATCTGCGACGTTGCCGCCAATAAAGGAATGAGGGTTTCGTTGCGGATCTGTTTGCAATCTCAACTTGGATGGAGCGTTCCCGGCTCCACGGTCGAGGCCGCGCTGAAAGCGCTTGAAGACGTCGACAGAGACAACTTTTATCTTGCTCCGACTCTTTACGCCGCAAAACCCGCGATCGAATCTGCTGAATTGTGGGAACGCGCCAAAACGAAAATTTCCGCCTTTCTGGTTGCCGGATGGTTGACAGACGAGAACAACGGTTCTGTTTGGACCGATTCTGCTCCGTTGTCCAGTCTTTCCGACAAAGACATTACCCTTGCTAAAGAAGCGATTCCCGCCGACGCAAACGTGATTTTTGACGGCGTTTATAATAACGCTGATGAAGAATATCTCGACGTCAAACGTTGGGAATCCCAATAAAGCAAATACCCGTCCCT
>JAFZNK010000311.1 GCA_017550965.1 Thermoguttaceae bacterium | reverse complement strand
CTTGCAACCGTCGCTGCTGACGCCGCCGCAGTCGAGGCGGCCGTCGAAAAAGCAAAAGAAGCTTATAAGAAGGTGGCTGAAGTTTCCGCCGATTCTCCCTATTGCGCTCTTGCGGCCAAAGCTCTTGCCAACTTGGAAAGAAGCATGACGCTTGATTACTATAAAAGCGTCGCCAACGCGTTTGCCAATCTTCCCGAGCCGTCCGAAGAGTCTATTTTGTCCGAAAGCGGCGACGAGTTGAACGCCGGCGAAGAAGTTGGCGTCGAAGGTTTTGATACTAATGACGATTCTTCTGAAACCGAACAAGAAGCTCCTGCCGAGGAAGAAGCGCCGGCTGCTGAAGGCGAATGATTTTTTCTGACAACGTTTAGTCCATTAACGTCGTCGGCTCTTTGGAGTTGGCGACGTTTTTTTGCGTCTTTGCGAACGTGGGCGCGCTTGTTTTTCTAAAGGTAGTCTTGTTTCAGAACAGTAATTGGAAAGCAAAGTTTTAGGCGCGCGGATGGTTCTTTCGATAGACTTGTTTAAGTCTCGACGTATCGACGTGCGTGTAGATTTGAGTTGTCGCGATACTTTCGTGTCCGAGCATTTCTTGTACCTGACGAAGATCTGCTCCTCCTTGGAGCATATGGGTTGCAAAGCTATGTCGAAGGGTGTGAGGACTGATTGTTTTAGGCGCGCCTATTCGTAACGCGTATTTTTTTACAAGTTCCCAAAGCGCTTCTCTTCGCAGCTTCTTTCCCGAACGCGAAACAAACGCGTAAGGGCTTCTAACAGTCGCGTTTTTTTTGCCCAGGCGCTTTTCATTTGTTCGACTACTGACGTCGAGAGCTGCGTCGTCGTTAAGACTTCTCATTTCCGCTTTCTGTAAAATGATAGGACGAGATTCCGACGTCCAGATCCTGAAAGCGTCGATAGCCGCGTCGCCCAAATGTACAATCCTTTCTTTTGATCCTTTTCCGAAGCATCGACAACAGGCGCGGTCCAGCCAAACGTCTTCTAATTTTAAATTGACGACTTCCGACGCGCGACAACCGGTAGCGTAACAAAATTCCAGAATCGCTCGATCGCGAATCCACAATTCGTCGACGTCCTCGCGCGGTTCGACGAGAAGTCTCGAAATTTGACCCGGCGTAAGAACAATTGGCAGACGTTCCCAGAGCTTCTGACTGCCTAATAGTTCCGCTAAATTACGTTGGAATACGCCTTGTCCTTGCAAAAATCGAAAGAATACGCGCAACGAGGTCAAGTGTCGCGCGACGGACGAAGGCGATAATTGCGATTCCTTCAAAAAGACGGCGTACTCTGACAGATCCTGTACCGTTAATTCCGTTATGGAACGAGAACCTAACCAACGATAAAATTTTATAAGATCCGTCCGATAGGCGAAACATGTGTTTGGAGACAGTCGTCGTTCGTTGGCGACGTACTCCAAAAAGTTTCTCAACCAGGATTGTTGAGAATCTGCTAAGGTTGCCGTATGCGGAACAAGCCGTCTTCGAGGAGGCAAGGGAATATCTCCAATGTCAACTTTTCATTTGAAACGGAATTCGTAGGAGGGTTGAGCTTCTTTCCCTTCAACAATTATCGAGTTTGACGATAATTTGACGAACGCAAAAGCGTTAGGAACCGTTTCGACAATTCCCTTAAACGTGATGTGAGCGACTTTCTTTCGTACCCCGTAGGAACCCTCGTGCAAATGTCCGGCCAGGTACCCTTTGACGCATGGATATTTGTCGAGGATATCAAGGATTTGTTTTCCGTTCCATGTGGAGACCCCGAGATTGAAGTAGTAAATACCGACGTCAAGAAGGGACGCCAGTCTTGTTCTGTCGCTATCAAGCGTTTTGGAATTGGCAAAAAGTGGAAAATGGGAGCAAACCAGCGTTTTTTCTTTTTGTTTAGTCGCCAGCTTCAAACGACTTTCAAGCCATTGGAGTTGTCGAGGCGAGACGGAGCCGTTCCAATCCGCTGGCAAATTGCCGTTAGCTAGTTTCCAACGACTGCGTTCTTTTTCCGCTTTCTCCCTTTCTTCTAGAGTTTCAGACGCATAAGTACTGATTTCGTTTCCGTTGAGAACGACGAAGCGCCAAACGTTTGAGTCGTCTTCAGGATCATTGACGACGAAATCGTAATACCCCGGTTTTTCCAGACCAAAATCTGCATAAAGGTCCGGTTTTTTCTCATTGTCGACCAGGAAATCGTGATTGCCCAGGACGTGTTTCCATTTTATTCCGGCTTTTTCGGCGATATCAAAAAGCTCTTTTATCGCTAAATGGTTTTCCCAATCTGATTGAGAAGCGTCCCCTAGCTGCAGTGTAAAAAGAACTTCTTCTGTCGCTATCTCGCCTGCGGCTCTGAGAAACTTTGATATTGATTCGCGATAAGTTCTCGCGCCGAGATCGTCGAGATTGCCGTATTGTACGTCGGTTATTACCGCAAATCGAATCATTTTTGTTTCTCTTGGATTCAGCTCTAAAATACGAAAAAAGCCCGCGCCGCTGACGACGGCGCGAGCTCGCTAAACTAACGCTTGTTTTTCAAGTTTTAGTAGGGATACTGATTTGAGGAATCGTAAGACTCGTAACTGATAGTGTTTCCTGCTGCGACGTTATCTTGACTGTCTGTTTTTTCACGATAAACGCCGATTTCGTCTCTACCGTCTCCGTCCCAGTCGCCTACGACAGGTTGATCGCCTCTATCGCCAAACTTAACAGTTCTTGCGTTATCGCCGTTGAAATCCAGGTTCCACCAACCGTCCGCGAAGTAACCGACGTTATCGATCCCGTCTCCGTCCCAGTCGCCGACCACCGGCGTGATGGATTTGGGGTCTACGTTTGCGTCGAGGCCAAGAATCTTATCTTCTGAATCCCATTGGCCGTTGCCGTTAACGTCGAGGTACCATTTGCCGTTACGATAGACTCCAATTTCGGCAATTCCGTCGCCGTTCCAGTCACCCGTGAGAGCAACGTCCCCGTCGCGCCCATATTCGAAGACGTGATCAATAACGTCCTTACGATCGACGCCTGATCCTCGAATTTCTTCCTTAAAGCCCCGTGAGATAAAGCGACTGGTTCGCTCCGGCGCAGTCAACGCACTCTTGGGGATCGGCACGTTTTCAGCAGGCTTATCGTCTGTGACCGATACGGTTGGCGTTGAAACATCAGATGGGAGTCCTTTTTCTGCGTTGATGAATTCTTGATCGTTGAGCCAACGAGGCCCGAAGATTCCAATGTCGGTTTTGCCGTCCCCATCCCAGTCGCCGGTAATAGGTTGATCGTTTAGTGATTCAGTTTCGATGGACGCAAGGATGTCGGAAGAATCCCATTTTCCATCGCCGTTGCGATCAAGCAACCATGCTCCGTCTACAAAGAGACCGACATAATCCTTACCATCTGCCGACCAGTCACCGACGATCGCCTTCGCGTCCTTTTTCCCAAACTTGTACTTCACATAACTGGAAAGGTTGTCAATATTTGTCGCCAACAGCCATTCCCCCTGCGTCAAATTGGACGACAAGTCTTCTTCCCCACCGCCATGATGGGCTACCAGATAAGGATTGGCATCGGTAGTTGTGCTTCCAGTACCTAAACGAGAGAATAATTCATTCCGTTCTGCGATAAGTTTACCGTCTTTGCGGAGTCCAAATAAAGAACCTGCAACTTGTTCGCTTCTAGGATTCGCGTCGTTGATTGTGCTTAGGTGCCACGTATAATTTTCGACAATCCCTCCGCCTCCTCCGTACAAGGTCGTCATACTGCCGGGGATATACGGCTGATTAAAAATGTATGGGAATGAAGAAGGAGCTACGCCCCAAAGGTTATTGGGGACGTTGACCGTCCGCGGGGGAACTCCAATGTCTGGAATATCGTGCCTTGGCTGAGGTTTCAACTCTCCAAAGTTGTAGTTTATACCTTCGTCGCCCGGTTGCACACTGATATTAAAGAAAACGTCGTTTTCTTTTTCTCCGCCAAGACTACCGATTGTGTCTTTGCCGTCGTCATAGCCGGCAGGCTGAGTTTCAACGAGGCGATATATTCTACCAGGTTGTAAATCATTGAAGACGTAATGGCCGGCCGAATCCGTGAATACTTGTCTTCCAGTTGCTTCATATTCACCCGTGCTCTCGTTCAGTATCCAGAGCGTAACCGCCGTATTGGGAATACCGGGTTCGTTGGCCTCCATGATTCCGTTGTCGTTTAAATCTTCATAGACATAACCGCTGATAGAAGCGGGTTTTAGTTCGCCAAAATCATAATGAACGCCTTTGCCGTTATTGGGCATCAGAATATCGACGATTTCATCGTTATTGATTTGTTTTCCAACGACTTCTCCGAAGATAGTTCCAATAGTTTCTTTACCGTCGTAATACGCAGTAGGTTGAGTTTCTCTGACGATGTATGTTGATTGGGGTTTCAAATCGTTAAACTCGTAGTAACCGTTTTCATCCGTTTGTCTCGAGCCGACCAAAGTTGCCAATCCGTCGTCGCCAACAACATACAGTTGGACGAGAACGTCTTTGATACCGGCTTCCCCCTCTTCTTTGAGTCCGTTGTCGTTGTTGTCCTCATAAACAAACCCGCTTAGACTTCCAACAGGAAGCAACTCGCCAAAGTTGTATTGCTCTCCATGCTGGTCCCAAAGAACGCGAACGGAGTCAATGAAGTCGCTTTCAGCAATATTTCCGCCGAGCGTGCCGATCGAGTCTTTACCGTCGTTCCATTCGGTAGGTTGAACCTCCTTAACGGCGTAGGTTTGGTTAATATCCAAACTGTCAAATTTATAGAACCCTTTCGTATCGGTCTTCGTTTCCGAAACATATTCGTACTTATCGCCGTTCAGTCTGTATAGTCGGACAGCAACTCCGGCAATAGGGTCTTCGTTCGCTTCAAAAGCGCCGTTGTCGTTTGCGTCATGATAAACATAGCCGGAGATCGAACCCAATTTGAGCTCGCCAAAGTCGTAACTGACGCCGTGATCGTCCCATTGAACGTCGATGGACCGTATTTCCTCATTGTTGACGATTTCTCCGCCAAGCGAACCGATATGATCCTTACCGTCGACGTATCCAGCCGGTTGTTCTAGCTCACGAACGGCATACTGGCGCGCAATATCGAGGTTGTCAAAACGATATGCTCCGTCTGAATCTGTCGTTGTTTCTCTTAAGAAATCGTAACTAGCGCCGTTCCATTGATAAAGGCCGACTCTTACGTTGCCTATGCCGCTTTCAGAACCGTCAAAGACTCCGTTGTCGTTCCGATCTTCGAAAACGTTTCCTTCGATTGAACCGAGTTTCAGTTCCCCAAAATTATAGTCGACGCCGTGTTGATCCCATCCGACTTCGATATCGTAGAAGTAGTCGTTCGTTTTCAGCCCCTGAAGCGAACCGATCGTATCTTTTCCGTCGGCGTAATTGTCGGGTTGTATTTCTTTTACGGCGTAATCGTAGATGATATTCAGACCGTCAAATTTATATGAACCGTCTTCTTTCGTCCTGGTTTCATTAACTTTCACATATCTGGAACCGTCGTACTGATAAAGCTCTACGGTAACGTTTGCAATTCCTCCTTCGCCAGGATCGATTACGCCGTTGTCATTGCGATCTTCATAAACGTTGCCTGCGATAGATCCCAACTTAAGTTCGCCGAAATCGTAATGAACGCCATGTTCGTCGTAACCTACGAACACTTCGGTAATAGCGTCGTTTGTCGCCACGCCGCCCAGCGAACCAGCGTAATCTTTCCCGTCGACATAGTCGGGGGAACTGAATATTTCGCGAACTTCGTAAGTTCTTCCCGGTAGTTTTCGAGCTATTCCGGCGTCGTTGTACGAACAGTCGAGCGCGAATTTAT
Source organism: Thermoguttaceae bacterium (assembly GCA_017550965.1). Classification (GTDB taxonomy): domain Bacteria; phylum Planctomycetota; class Planctomycetia; order Pirellulales; family Thermoguttaceae; genus RUG369. Next base: position 39,294 of record JAFZNK010000311.1, on the reverse strand, counting down.
AGTACCCGTCTTTATCGACGGTCTGTGTTTCCATTAACGTGTAAACGGGTCCGTTTTGCGTGTAATCAATACGATACAGTTCAATTTGGGCGGGATAGCGAACTCCATCCCAGCTTTCGCCCTCGTTTTTACCGTCTGCATTGTTGCGGTCTTCGAACACAAATCCAGAGATTGAGCCCGGCAATACTTTAGCAAAGTTATTATCGGGCGCTTCGTCTCCGCCTTGCATTCCCTTGACTTCGATAACGAGCGGGCTGATTTTTTCACCAAACGTTCCGCCATGCGCGCAGAAGTCCGCGTAATAGCATCCCGTCGGCGAAATAACGTCGCTCTGCGAGACGATACTGTAGCTGCCAGGAAGTAGACTGTCGCCTTTGAATTGGTAGAACCCATGAACGTCGGTAGTCGTGACGCCCACGACGTCGCCTTTTTCGTTTAGCAACGTTACTTCGACATTTGCAAGCGGAATGTCTTCTGGATCATAATTGCAATCGACGTCGTGATCTTCGTAGACGAAGCCAGAAATGACAATCGGTTTCGGCGTCAGGTCAAATCTATCGTAAACGCCCGCCTGCGAGATACCTTCGTTTTGGTCGTCTTCATCATAGGGAAGAAAGGCGTTGCCTTGACTGCGAGAAGACGTCACGCCATTGCTGTAGATTTCGTCAAACTCTGGGTATCTTACATATTCGTCGTCATAATTGTCGACAAACATTCCAGACCAGACTTCCGTCTGGTAATGCGTCGAACTAAACGTCGCCGAAACGAGGGAGCCGTCCAGGTCTTCAACGATAGACCCGCCCATTTCGCCGCCTTCGACTTGCGCGTTATTGGTCGAAGAAGGCTGATATTCGTCAATGTCTATGCAGAAAACGAACGTGTCGCCGGCGTGGAAGTTCGTAAAGGAAATCGTCAGAACAGTGCCGCCGTCTTCTACGTACGCCTGGTAGCCGATTTCGTCTGATTTTTCAACCAACGTGAAGGGAACGTATGAATAGACTTCTCCGCTACCCTCGGTATCGAAACAAGCCTCGCCCTCGTCGAGCGTTCCATTTTGGTTCTTGTCGAGATTAATTACCAATGTGTCGAGAGTAGTGCAACCGTCTTCGCCTCCTACCCAGGCTACGTAAAACTTATCGCCGAGCGCTTCGACGTACTGTTCAGCATACACTACGCCGACGGAGATAGGATCGGCGGCAAGATATTCTCTCTTTTCAAGTTCTTCAACTCGGCAGATCCGATTAGCCGAAGGATTACGATCGTCGCTTTTAGAACGTCCAATTCGTCTGTGTTTCAGACCTAACGACTTTGTTTCAATCGCGTGTTTTTGCATGAAGAACGACATTACTTCCCGCCCTTTCCGTACGAAACCAATCTCGGAATCGCACTATTTCTCTTTTTTAAAAAACCAGCGATTCAACGTTTGCCCACGTTTCTTCGATACGCGCGTACAAACGACCTGAACTAAACGACTCAGATCGCCAGGTTCGTCAAAAAACGCTAGTTAAAAGCACATTCGGACGTTAAGGCTCAAAAAACGTTAAAACCTTAATGCCACAAGTCCTTGTCTTCAAACGACTCCGGACATGTTTTTAGCGGAAATCGACATAAAATATCGCCAGCAATTAGCCCAATTTGTGATTACGTATTAAAGTCCTGCCTTTGATTACGTGTTAATCCAAAATCGGTCTATTTGACGATCAGAAAGAGTGTTATTAAAACGCTCAATCTACATTTTATGCCGATTATCGCGAACGGACAAAAAGCCCATATCGCCATAATCGGCATAACCGGTAAAAAACATTAGACGCTTTTATCAGAGTCTTTAATCTTTTTACTGCTTGATCAATCTCCACCTGACAATTTTTGCGTCGAATCCGGAACTCAAAATAAAGGTTCCATCTTCTGTCGTGTAATAAGCTAACGTTGAAACAGTGCCCGTGTGCGCCGCCAGTTTTGGTTGACTTATATTTATCTCGTCAATACCCTTCATTGCGTCCCACAAAAGAACTCGATTAAGAGAGTCGCCGGAAGTCAGGAGTCTGTCGCCGCAGAAGACTAGAGAGTATACCATCCCTTTGCCTGAGTCGATACTTCTTTTGTTGTCTTCGTTTTCACTCTCTGCGCTAGGTAGTATCAATCGGGATACCAAGTCGCCTGTGTTGGCGTCATAGACGAGGATCTTTGAATGATCACCGCCCACCGCTATTAGAGAGCTGGCAGCGTTAAAAGCGACGGCCCGAATTCGACGTCCCACGCCAGTGTTTTCATCGTTTAAAGTCAGTTTGAGGAAAGGACCTGTTAGTTTGCCGTCGTCAAAACGCCAGACACGTACGACTCCGTTTCGGTCCCCAACCGCCAGCATTTTCCCGTCGGGGGAGAATTGGATCGCAGTTGAGGCAGAATTAGTCACTGACAACTTTTTCCATAGAGAGACGTCGATCGTTTCTTTATCTGCGCTTCTGTTGACTTTGTAAATCGATATGTAGGGATCTGTTCCGCAAACTGCAAGATATTCTCCGTCAGGGGAATAGACGACGTCGTGCGCGCTCCTCGTTTCTACTAGCGCCTCGCATTTTTTCACAATCGTCTGTTCGGTTCCGTTTTTTACAAGAAAAACGAACATCTGACCCTTTTGGGAAATCGCAGCGATTTCATCCAATCCCGGCGCCGTTGCGATTGCTCGAATCCAGGAGTTTGCGTCTCCGAAGACCTCTTTAAGGCCTCTGTTGTTATCCTGCGTGGGATCATTTTCAAGGTCAAATCGATATATTCTCTTGTTGTCGGCGCTTGCGTAAATGTAGGAGTCTTTTACGATTATTTTAGAAATAACGGGAGCTTGCGGAGTATTTTCTTTGTCGTCGTTGAACAACGCCTCGAATGTATATTCGCAGTTCTCCCCGTCTTTTTGGATTTTCCATTGACCGCGTAATGATTGCGCGGCATTTGAAGGCGCTTGCGCTTGAACGTTACCTGCAAACGACAATAGTCCAAGAAATGTCAATACGACAAGGAACGCGACGGTATTGAACGCTTTAAAAATAATTTTGGAATTTTTCATAATACGTATGTCCTCGTATCGCACGTTATTGGCGTATCTTGTTAAAGCGATTTACCATAGTCGCCAGCAAATTGTTTCAAGATTTGCCTGAAACAACGAAACAAGCGGAAATATGGAGCAGTCTAAGTAAACAGACAAGCTCCCCGAAATCGAGTAGTTTGCACTCCCCCTTATAAGTGACAGAGACGCGCTATCATTATCGGCAGACTTTGCCTATAAGTTTAAGAGATAGCGATTATACATAACAGAGGAATGTTTTACCCGTTAACCAGAAATGCGGTTAAACGCTGTATAGAGAAACGATAAAAGGTTTATTGGTTGTTTTGATGGTAACGATTGTTATAATTGAGTCAACAAATCTAAAAGACGACGTTATTTTTGATCGATATTGGATGGTGAGACAGTCTCGGAAATCTTGACGATTTGACGCGTTTTTTTACATTTTGTTAAGCGGACTTGTTCTTGGAAGAACGGTCTTAGTGCGATTTGAATGTAAGTTTTGTATTACTGGGGTTAACAGTTCACGTTTGGTAGTCTTGCAACTGTTTGTCGTTTTGAGACGCATATCACGTGAATCCACATATTATCGGCAAAGAGAAATTCTCATGTTTAAACGAACTGAAAATATTAAGAGAAGTCGTCTTTCCTTGCCGCGCAGACGCGGCGGCGCGACGGGCGTTGTTCTATTTTTGTTGATTATTGCCGCTGCGATTGGGGGCGGCGTGTATTGGCGCGTCAATAGTTCTAAAGCGTCAAAAAAACTCAATCTTATTTATGCTACCGCTGAACGCGGCACGTTTATTCATGAGGTCAACGGCAAGGGAAGCGCGGAGAGCGCGAAGAATACAGACGTCGCTTCGCAAGTAGAAGGGTCCGCGACGGTTATCTACCTTATTCCGGAAGGATCCGACGTTAAAAAGGGCGAGTTGCTCGTGGAGTTGGATTCGTCGGACGTAGACGAGAAACTTGATTCTCAAATTGTAACGACTAATAGTTCCCGTGCGACGTTGAACAGTTCGCGCGCGACGTTGCGATCAGCGGAAATTTCTTTGGAAGAGTATGTAGAAGGCACGTTTGAAGAAAGCTGGAAAGAGTACGAGAACTCAATCTTCGAAGCTGAGCAGACGCGGAAACAGAAGTCTGACACCACGCGTTTTACCGAGCGTCTGTTGGGTTTGGACTACGCTACCGAACTGCAATACGAAATCGACAAAGTCGCCGAAGAGAGCGCAAAGAATTCGCTTGAAGTAACCAACCTGAAAAAGATGAAGCTTTTGAAGTATACGAGTGAAAAGCAGATCACGTCGTTGATGTCCGATATTGAGACGGCTCGCGCGAAAGTTGATTCAGACAAGAACTCGTATAATATCAACTTGAGCCGAGAGAACCGATACAGATTACATTCTGCAAACTGCAAAATTAGAGCCCCCGAAGACGGCCAAGTCGTTTATGCGAACCAGGATTCGCGCCGTATGTCGGAATCTGAAATGATTAAGGAGGGATCCACCGTTCGACAGCGCCAGGTATTAATTCGCTTGCCCGACAAGACTCAGATGCAAGTTAAGACGATGATCAATGAGTCTAATATCTCTTCTGTTAAGGTCGGAATGCCTGCTAAGATTTCATTCGACTCTATGCCCAATCGTATTGTCGAAGGCGTTGTAACGAAAGTAAATCTTTATCCTGAAATAGTTTGGATGTCATCGGCAAAGGATTATGTCACGCTGGTAAAGATTAACGAGGACATTCCCGAATTGCGTTCGGGGTTAACTGCGCAGGTTCGTATTATCGCCGACGAGCAACAAGACGTTTTAATGGTTCCTGTACAGTGCGTAACTGAGTATGGTAAAAAGACATACTGTATAACGTATAATGAAGGCGTGTGGGGGTGTAAAGAAGTTCTTCTCGGCGCTTCAAACGAAAAACAGGTAATCATTCTCGACGGATTAAAAGAGGGAGACGTCGTGGTTAGCGGCGCTCGGTTATATCGTGAGAACGTGACGTTTCCCGATATTGACGCTCCTTCTGATTTTGAGGATTCTGAGATTTATCAAGAGCAAGTCGCGGAACGCGAGGCGGAAGAAGCAAAGCAAAAGGAGATTGAAACAAGTTCTGCCAATTTTGCGTCTGGCGGATTGGGAAACATGCCGAGCGGTATGCCCGGAGGTATGTCGGGAGGCGCTTCGAGCGGTATGCCCGGAGGTATGTCGGGAGGCGCTTCGAGCGGTATGCCCGGAGGTATGGCAGGAGGCGTTCCGGGAGGCATGTCCGCATTGCCGGAAGGAGTTGATCTTTCCAAATTGGCGGCTATGTTTGGCGGCGCAGGTAGAGGCGGCGCCGGCGGTTTTGGCGGGAACAGCGACGATCCTGAAGAGATCGCTAAGCGCGAAGAAGAGGCCGTAGAGTACGCGAAGTCGATTCAAGAGCGTTTGGCGCACGACGTGAAAATTGCGTCGATTGAACCGTTCTTTTCTCGCACGGTTATGGAGATGCAACGCGAGTTGCTTTCCGCTATTTCTACAAAGACGACCGAACTTCAAGCTCGTATAGCGGCGCGACAGAATGAAATAACCCGTCGCCAAGAAGAGATAGAACTCTTGCAGAAGACAAGCGACTCCGACAATTCGGACGTAGTGTTCTCTGGTTTTTCCAAAGAGGACGCTAACGAAGAAATATCGCGTTTGCGAGACGAAATTAAGACGTTACGCGGCGACTCAGAAGCCGATCCGCTTGAACGAATTTCTTATCTTGAACAAATTGATTGGACGAAATTCGTTAGTGGAAACGACGTTACTAAGGAAGCCCTTGATTTCCTTCTTGAAGATTCAGAACAAATTTTTAACAAAATCTTTCCCAACTCGCAAGCGTTAGACGTTTCGTCGAACACACCGTCTGCGGATCAATTTGTCAAACGAGAAGTTACGGAATCTGAGGAAACTGATTTTAATTTGCTCAAACATGAAGACGACTCTCAATACGGCGCGTTTAAACCTCTCTTTGACCTTTGGGATTCCAATGGGGACGGTAAACTAAAACCTACCGAATTTGTCATAGGTTTCTTTACCGACCGTAAGAGTTTCCAGGATTCGGAGACAGACGACGATATTGATAAATTGTTTGAAGAGTATTGCGTTGGGGACGAGTCAAACGGAGCCAACGGGGTTTCCTTTGAAGTTGTTCAGAACGTAGCGGATAAAATTTTACGTGAACGAGCCGAGGTTGAGAAGAGACCAAGGCGCGGTTCCGGAATGCCAAGAACGCCTGGAACAGCGGGGGCGCCCGGAATGTTTGGGGCGCCAGGCGAAGCGTCCGGAATGCCGGGAAGACCCGGTAGAGGACAAGGCGAAATGAATCGTCCTGAAGCAGTTGCCCAAGGGCAGGCGGAAGGCGTTCGCCAGGAAGACGATTCTCGTGGCGAGGACGAAAACCGCGAGGATTCGAAGGGCACTTCGAAAGGTTTTGGCGATCTGCCCGAAGGAGCGCCGAACTTTGAACCCCCCGTTATGGAACCGATTAAGTCGTTGGCTGAAGCGAGTAGTCTTCGTCAGGCGATAGCGTTTTTCGTTATGCAGATGGACTTTAACAGCGACGCTCTTCTTCAGAAAAGCGAGTTTGTCAAGGGGTATAACGAGGTCAAAGACGTTGCCGGGAAGCTGTTTGCTTCGGCCAGTCTGGGTTCCGGCGATTCTGGAGCCGGTTCCGGACGCATGGGACCTCCTCCGATGTAATGCGTTTTTCGTCGTTTGTCGCTAAAGATTTTCGTCGAGGGATATTACGAGTTTATTTTTTTCTCGACGCGTCGTTTATCGGCTGTTTTCCTTCTAGCAAATTTTGAACTTGAAGAAGTCAAATGTTTGACAAAAAGAAAAAGAAGGGATCTGATCCCACGACAGAAGGCGAGGAATTCTTTGCCGCTAAATTATCGGGCGTTAAACGCGAATACGTTTTGAAAGGAGAAACCGTCTACGCCTTACGCGGTGTTGACTTGTCGGTTCCAAAAGGCGATTACGTGGCAATTATGGGCGCGTCTGGGTCGGGGAAGAGCACGATGCTCAATCTTCTGGGGTGTCTTGATCGACCTACCCACGGTAAGATCTGGTTGGGACACGACGATATCACGACTCTTGACGACGACCGACTCTCTGAGATTCGCGCTTCGCGTATTGGTTTTGTTTTTCAGTCCTATAATTTGATTCAGCAACTGACGGTTATTGAAAACATCGAAGTGCCGCTCTTTTATCAGGGAAACGCTTCGCTACGTTCTCGCAAACGGTGTGTTGAATTAGCGAAGATGGTAGGACTTGGAGAACGACTTAACCATCGTCCGACCCAATTGTCCGGCGGTCAACAACAACGCGTGGCAATTGCGCGAAGTTTGGTTAACGATCCTTATTTTATTCTGGCCGACGAGCCAACGGGTAATTTGGATTCAAAAACTACGGCTGAGATATTGGATCTCCTTGATCGATTGAGCGAACAGGGAAGGACGATTATTTTGGTTACGCACGAAGACGACGTCGGCGCCAGAAGCAAAAGAATTGTCCGGTTGAAGGACGGTTTGATAGAGTCTGACGTCCGTTTACGTCCTATTTGACGTAGCGTTTGAGTTTTTCCTCTATTACAGGAAACGTTTTTTTAAAATTGATCGGATTTGGGATATTAGACGGTTTCATTCCGAAATAATATAGGTTGTTCTTTAAGATGAGACACGCGTTTCGCACGTTGCTGTCGGGTATAAAAAGTTTATATTTGCACCCGATGCGCTCCTTGCTGACGGTCTTGGGTATCTTCATCGGGGTCGCAAGCGTAATTTGGCTTATGGCGATCGGCGAAGGCATCAGTCAGAAGGCTCAGGAGCAAATCGAAAGTTTGGGAGCCGACAATATTATCGTTAGCACGATCAAGCCGCCTAACGAGGCTCTTTCGTCCGGAAGCGGCGGGCGCGGAATGCAACTACCCGAGTACGGTTTGACTCGCGCCGATTACGCCCGATTGACGGAAACCATTCCTACGATTGTTAATTCGGCTCCCATTAAGGATTATCAAGAGACGTTTCAAAACGGGCGCTGGAAGATTGACGGCCGACTTGTCGGATGTACGGCTTCTTATGTCGACGTCGTTAAAATTTCCATGTTTGAAGGGCGTTTTTTCACCGACGACGAAAACGCCGAGGCGTGCGACTATTGTATCTTGGGTTCTGGCGTCGCTCAGACGTTGTTTCCTTATGAAGAACCGCTTGGCAAGTTGATACGTATTGGCGACAACTACTATTTTCGCGTGATTGGCGTCGCCGACTCTCGCGCTCCTTCTGCGGCGATTGGCAGTTCGTTAAAATCAGAAGACTACTCGTACGACGTCTACATTCCGCTTCAAACGATGCAAACTCGCGTTGGGGACACCGTTGTCGTGCGCCGAAGCGGTTCAATGGAAGGCGAGACCGTTCAGCTGAAACAGATCACGCTCAAGGTTGGAAGCGTCGCAGACGTTATGCAAACGTCTGAACTTATTAAATTGACGCTTGATAAATATCATAATAAGTTTGAAGACTATGGCATAACCGTTCCCCTCGAGTTGTTGGAACAAGCGAAAACGACTCGTATGATGTTTAACGTCTTTATGGGCTTGATTGCCGGCATTTCATTGGTTGTCGGCGGTATCGGAATTATGAACATCATGTTGGCGACGGTGACCGAACGAACGAGAGAGATTGGCATTAGGCGCGCTTTGGGAGCTAAGCGCGGCGATATCATTCGACAATTTTTGATTGAAACGGTCGTTCTTTCCGTCGTCGGAGGCGGGCTGGGCGTTTTAGTCGGTTTGACTTGTTCGCCGGTTACTAAATTTGCCATGAGCGTCCTTAAGAAGACCAATCCCGATCTTCTTGCCAGCTTGCCGCCTATCGTTCAAGAATTGACCCCTATCATAGTTTTCTGGTCGGTTCCGTTAGCGTTTATGATCTCTATTCTTATTGGCGTCGTCTTTGGAGTCTATCCTGCGATACGCGCCGCTAAGATGGATCCGATTGAGGCGTTGCGTCACGAGTAATTGTGTCGTAATTGAGCGTCGAACTGTTGTAAAACGTCGGATTTGAAGTTTTCTTCCTGATCCGACGTTTTACTTTCTTGATCAACCGTCGACGTTAGCGCGATTTTCAGCACAAAGAGTCTCAATTGATTCAAGAACACGATTCGCGCAGCGTCAACGACTTGCGCGAACCGTTTGCTTCACGACGTGTTGAACAACAATTATTGTTCGTCTCGTCGACGTTAAACAGAATGTTTTAGTTCATTTTCCAAACAAAACGATAGTTGAAACGTCGATTAGGCGCGGCGTCGCCCGCCGTGCATAGAGAAATGGGATCAACGAGTTCCGTCGCATTGTCGCTCCATTTATAATCGAACTCGATCTTTTCCCCAGAGGCGTTTAACAATTTGCGAGGAACGACGACAACTAAACGGCGATCTTTGACGGCGTAACTCAGTTTAGCGATTTCTTCCCACTCTTTTCCGTTCCAGCGACAGAGGGTCGTTTCAGCGTCGTTGACGACGTTTTTATTAATCAGGAAATCGTAACCGTACCATCCGTTGGAATAGTCTTGGTCGGAATTGACAAAAAGCAACGCCCAGTTGGGATCGGTAGACGGAGTCCAGTTTTCCGCCGTTTCTGCGAAAAAGTATAGATTGTTTTTATCGACTCCTACTTTACATGTAGTGAAGTCGTTTCTCCCAGTGACGTCGACGTAACGTTCTCCTCCATAACCGACGGCGTCGCGATGAGCGACGTCTCCGACTGTATCGCGGTATTCGACGCTAATCGAATCCCAAAGGTTAAGGGCAGTTTGCGCGGAACCGTCTGACGCAGAGACGTAGCCTAAATTTACGGGCGTAGGACGAACGCCCTTGTATTTGCGAATATTGTTAACGGTTTGCATGTAGTAATTGTCAGTGTATCCGCCCTTCATCGGTTGAATACAGCGATTGAATTCGGCGTTATACTGATCGACGAAGAAGTATTGCGCTTCTTTACCTCGGCGCATGAAATTCAAGGCGTGGAGCGTTTCAGGAGTCGTGTATCTTCCGGCCGTCCATTCGTTCCAGTCGTTTAGATAGAGAAATTGCGGATTGACGGCGAGCGCCTCGTCCCAACGATCCTGATAATAGATACCGTAAGCTTCCGGATGTTCGACGACTTTGCCCAACCAGGGAACATATGCCGATTTAGGAAGATCGTATTCGTCAAGTTCGGGCTCTCCGCTTTTCCGAGTCCAAGACTTGCCGATTAAACTGGCTGGATGTTGCGCCGGGGTAACCGCCGCTTCTTCGCGCGCTCCGTTATGAAGAGAAACCAGTTCTTCCGGTTTGAGTTTTTGAACGTCTTTATTGCCAAGATCGTACCCAAACGACCAATTGTCTTCGGTTCCAATGTAACGTTTTCCATTCCATTTATAGTATCCCCACCACATACAGCGCAAAGTGAAGAACTCTTTAACGTCTTTTGTATAGTCGGTATAGTATTCCTCCGTATATTCGGGATCGCCGAAATGAGGGTTGTCTTTATTCGTCTTGGCGTCGGGATCGTAATGGATGTTGGCGCTCTTTCTATCGACTCCGTTGGCGTCTACGTCTGGCGTCGAGTTGTAAAGAAGGAGCGGCTTGCCGTCCCAATAGAACCATAGATCTTCAAAACGTCGCGTTTTGTAATACGCTTCGTATAATTTTTGCACGACCGTTATTGAGTCGCCGTTGAAAGACCAGAAACAGAATTTGGGGACTTGATTCCCTTCGGCTTTCATTTTCTCCATAGTGTTAAATAAGACTTCCCATTCGTCCCAATAAAGGACGGCGTTAGTAACGTCCAAAATGATGACGTCGATCCCTGCGTCGACAAGTTCCGACATGTCCTTGCGAATCACATACTCGTCTTGGCTGAGGAAATAACCCGTTTCCGGTTCGCCCCAATGTAACGACCACGAGTTGCGCCATGCGGGGTGCTTGGCGTCGAGTCTTGCTTCCGGAGCCTCCGCAAGTATTTTAGTGACGTCGCTCGTATATGGATTGGGCTGTTTGGCATGGTTTTGCGTGTGCCACGTGATGTAAAAAATACCTACGACCCGACGTTGATCGTTCTTTACCGGTCCGACTTCGTCAAAGGTCGGCATCGTGCGGTCAAGAGCGTCGACCGCAAACCAGGTGTCAGAGAATAAATCTCGAATTTGAGGAGTGTCAGACTCTTCGGTCACGACCTCAGACGCCGTTCCGGTTTCGACGACGTCTGAGTAATTCCCACAAGTATATTGCGCAGTTAAAGCAAAAAATAGTCCCAGACCTGTCGCGAGAGTTCGCGTGAGCGCACGCGGTTTTTTTACAATGATCGCCGAGGACAAAAATGAACGTTTCATAAACTATTCCCTTAGCATTCGGATAACAAAACCAAAAAGGACTGTTTCCAAAGAAACATTCCTCAAACCTACTAATATTATGGATGAGTTTTTGTTTGCAGTCAATTATTTCGTTCTTTTTCGCATACTGGATCATTAAGAACGGTTTTGGCTCTTAGTAAGAAAACCATTGTATAACCGTTAAAACTGTTGTTTCAGTCGGTTTTTCTTTCAAAATGGGAGAAGGACGAAGGGTATTTCTGGATTTTTCGCGATCGGATTACCGAGAAAGGTTGACACGGTTAGGAGGACAAGGTTTTGGGCGCTTTTTCCGGAGGAGAAACGAGGTTTTAAGCCTTTAGAGTCGCCGGGACCTTGTAAAAAATTGCTATTCACCGAAAAATTTTTTTTTGTTATTGTTACCCTGGCTCAAGCGTACTAGGGGATATATTCCGTAGATGCGGTTGGTTTTGGACTTTAGTTCGTAATAGGATATTAGGATTTCAGTCATGGAAAGTCAGGCGACAACGGCGCCGGAAAAGGATTTGATGGGAGAACTTTGGTTTTCTTTTAAAGCAAATCCGGACGACACGCGTTTGCGTAATCAAATCATCGAACATTATATGCCCTTGGTTCGCAGACGCGCCGAACGTATTCGTGCGAAGTTGCCCAACGAGATTGAATTGGACGATCTCGTATCAGCGGGTTCGTTAGGGTTAATTGACGCTATTCGAGCCTTTGAGCCCGAACGCGGCGTTAAATTTGAAACTTTTTGTCTTCCGAGAGTTCAGGGAGCTATGCTTGACGAGCTTCGCTCGATGGACTGGGCTCCTCGTATGGTGCGGTCCAGAACTTCGAAGTTGAACGAAGCCGATAAGATTCTGGTAGGAAAATTTGGCCGTCGTCCTTCTGAGGAGGAGTTGGCTAATTTCCTGGAACAGCCCGTCGACGACGTTCGTCAGACGATTGTTGATTCCAACCGCGTCAATATGTCGAGGTTAGATAAAAAATGGAGCGATCAGTCTGGCGAAGGAGACGTTACCGAGATGGACGTTCTGCCTGATAGACGTTCCGAACTTCCGACAGAACGACTTGAGCGTCTTGACGTCATTCGTAAATGCACGCAACAATTAAGCGACAAAGAGCGCCTTATTATCATCCTTTATTATTACGAAGAGATGACGATGAAAGAAATCGGCATGGCGTTGCAGTTGAGCGAAAGTCGCGTGAGTCAGATGCATTCGGCCATTGTTAAGAAAATGAGGACGCTGAATCAGCGTTTGCGATACGATTTGTAATTCTTTGGTCGCTTGTGTAAACGACGAGCCGTTCAGAAAACTAAAAACGTTTTCTGAACGGCTCTTTTGTTTGACGCGTCGCGCTTTTTATCATTTATTCGGACGCGCTTCTTTCAATTTTCCAAACGCCTGAACCGACATTGACGATTTTCCAAAAAGCCCCTTCTTTCATAACCTCAAAAACGTCTTTTGCGGGGCGTTCTCCGATAACGACGAGGTCGTCGTTTGATAGGGCGGGGATATAAACGTCGGCGTGAACGTTGCCAGGAATGCGTACTTCCAACAGATATTTGTCCGTTTGCGAGATTTTAATTTCTACCGTCCCTCTAATTGTCGGAACGATCGCCTCAACGTCGTTGAGATTAGCGAGTTGCGGCTTGATTCTTATCTTAGCGCATCCGGGCTCTATTGGTTCGACTCCAACAAGTTTTCGCGGAATAATATTTGCGGGCGCGGCCCCCCAGGCGTGATTCCAGTCTTGATTAGGCTTATAACGATCGTCCCATGCTTCGAGCGAAATAGTCGAACCCACTCGAATCATATTGAGCCATCCGCGCAGATCGGTCGCAGTCATCCGTTCCAATCCATAGGCTCCGTTCTCTCCTTCATAGGTAGCGTCAAGAAGAAATTGAGCTCCATAGACGCTGCATCTCATTCCACGCGATTCAACAAACTTAGTAACGCTATCGATGTTTTCTTTAGGAACGAGTCCAAATGCAAGCGGGAACATATTAGCGTGTAGCGAGGCGTGATCTGTTTGATCGCCGTCGCGATAAACGCCGCGTTCTTTATCAAAGAAGACTTCTTGAAACGACTTTTGGACCTTCTTGATTTGATTGGTAAAGAAGACGACGTCCTCTTTTTTATCCAACACTTCAGCAAATCTCTTCATCGAATTAAGCGCGAAGAAGTGATAAGAATTTACAACCGCGTTGAAGTCGTTAAATACAAAACCGTCCGTTTCGCCCGATTCGGCGTTTTCATTTCCCGCTAAACCTTTATGCGGCCAGTCGACAATATCGCTGAAGTTATTACCCGAAAAATGAATCGAATCCAGAACGGCTTTAGTCAATTTTCCTTTACGAGTGCTGATTAATCCGTTGTCTTCCGCTAAAACGACTAGCGATTTTGACTTGAGTTCGTCGTAATAACGTTCGATATAGCGAGGATCGCCCGTGTAGAGATAGTCGTACCAAGCCATTTGAACGATTTGAAGATTCCATTCCGTCGGCCAGGTAGGATGAAAGATCATATACTCCTGGGAAAAACGCGCCAGGGAATATTCGCGATCGACGGAATAGTGACTCAGTTGATTAAGAAGGGCGTCCCCCTCATAGGGAATTCTTTCCCGATCACCGTCGAGATATACGCCGGCAAACGTGGTCGCTTCGATAGAGTAACGGCACATTTCCCAAACTTTATTGAGCTCTTCATTGTCGGAGTGGAAAAAAGAACTCGTTTCGTCGAAAGGATAAGTTACGTTTTCTCGTTGGAAAGAAAGAGCGCGAACCTTGTTCGTTTTATCGAAGACTGAGTCTTGCTTTTGTTCAGAAGGTTCGAGAAATTCGACTTCCGCGTATCGGAAAGGCATAACTTCCCCAACATAATCGGGCATTCGGAAAGCCGCTCCTGAAGAATTACGTTGATCGACGCGCGTTTTGATCGAGTAGACGTGTCGTCCGGGGAGCAATTCAAGTCGATATTCCCAATATCGAGTCGTGCCGGCCGGAGTCCGATCGACGCGTCCGTCGCGAACGCGTTCTCCTAAACGAACAAGAGCGTCCTGAACCTTTGGAGCGTCGATCTCAACTCGTAATTGCCCGAAGGCCGCGCGTCCAAAATCAACGAACGTCGTATTTTGATCAAGGGCTGAAACGGATATCGGATTGTCGATCTGTTTGATAAGCGGGTATTTGCTGACTCCAAATTCTTGACAGTCCTCCGCCGTTTTAAAGGCCTTGACTTCCGACCAATTAGAAACTTGATCGTTTTGGTCCCAGATACGAACGCGCCAGAAATAGACTGTCGATTTGTCAAGCGGTTGTGCGGCCCCATAGGCGACGGACGTTGAGTTTGAATCAATTATTTTGCCCGAATCCCAAATTATCGACGAGGAATCGGGGTTATTTTCAAAGGGTTGGCGAGACGAAGCCAGTTGGATTTGCCATGCAGTCTGGGTCGTGTTAGGCCCGGAAGACGGCACGATCCAGGAGAATGTCGGCTTAGACGAGCGAATTTCCGCATACTGGACTCTTTCAATTACTCCTGTCAACTGATCGACCTTTAACTGAGTCGGCAGTCCGTCTCTCCAAACCACGTCGGTATGTTCAAGAAGGTCGACCATCAGGCCGCTAGGCCCTTCGTCGGCGTACGCGCTATTGGTCTCGTGGGAATAAAACAGGCACATGCACGAGAAAAGCGTTGGTAGTATTATCGCGACCTTTTTTAAAAAAACGGCCGTTAGTTTTGTCGAAACGGGCGTTTTTATCTCAGAGCGAAAAGTCGAATCCATGGGAAACCTCAGGCGTTTAAGACGGGGGATAAAAATAGATCGAACGCCGATTTCAATTGAAACGGTTTTTTGATTCGGCGTCGATCAGCGAAAAGGCGAACGGCCGACGGCGTTTTATTGCAACGCCCGTTCCTTTCGGCGTCGATAGTGAAATTCTACGTTTTTAAAACACGTTTGTAAAGCGTCTGTTTTGTAATGGGGGCTTCTGCGAAATGGAAATATCGCCGTTGACGCCGTCAATAGAATTGTTATAATCCGGCAAGCTTGTTAATTGTATTGCGTCGGATTTTACCGGAAAAAGCTTGTTGTTGGCGACGGCGCGTATGGTTTATTTGCGTTACAGAGGATGAGTGCCCGAGTGGTTGAAGGGACCGGTCTTGAAAACCGGCGACGGTTTACGCCGTCCGCGGGTTCGAATCCTGCCTCATCCGCTTTAGTTGTCTGACGTGTAGGCGACGTAAGACAACTTTTTTTATTGTTTGTGTTAGCGGAGAAAACGAACTATGATTTTGAACGCGCGACTGTTGAGTTACGCTCGATTTGTCAAGATCGTCGTAGTTGTTTTCGTAGCTGTAAGTATTGAGCTACTTTCTGGAACTGCGTGGGCGCAACCGCCCGTCGTGCATGGCGTACAGGGCGTTATTAACGCCGTTCGTCCCGGCGTGCGTTCGGGACGAATCGATCCTCTGAGCGTTTCTCCGTCTGTGGACGGCGCAGTCGGTATAACGAGACCGCTGACTAACGGTTGGTTTTCCGATCCTTTTGCTCAGTATCCGGTAGGGACCAAGGAAGTCACTTGGATTTCTCGCGAGGGTATTGCTGTTTCGGGCCTTCTCTTTTTTCCTGCCGCGCTTCCGCAGGGAGGGAGGAAATTCTCTGCGATTATTTATTCTCACGGTCTTGGCGCGTCCGCAGAGGACTTTTCGTATCTGGGTTATACGTGGGCAGGACGCGGGATTGTCGTGCTTTGTCTAAGACATCCGGATAGCGACGAGTCTATTTGGCGCGGCAAAATTCGTCCAATGAACGAGCTCAAGGAAGCGTATCAGAGGTGTTGGTCGGCTAGAGATCGCGCGCTGGCGCTTCGGTCGGGGATTGACTTCTTGTTTTTAAGTCGTCGTGAGCCCGCCCCTTGGGGACAGTATCTTGACTTCTCCAAAATAGGCGTCGCGGGAAACGATCTTGGAGCTTTGGGAGCGCTTTTGATCGCAGGTCAGATTCCGCCGGACAACGGTCCGTCTTTGAAAGATTCGCGCGTCGCGCTGGCGCTTGCTCTTTCCCCTCCTGTTTTTTGCGAAAAAGAACAGGCTCCGTTCGTCTATGAGTCGATTCGCGTTCCGACGATGATTGTCACCGGAACGAAAGACGACGGTATCGTCGGCGTCACGAAGGCTCCTCAACGACGAATACCGTATGACGGCGTCCAAAATGTCGATCGATATCTCGTTGTGTTGCTGGGCGGAGATCATCGCGTTTACGGCGGTCGTAAAATGGGCGCGAAACAAGCAAACGATCGTTCTTATCAGGAAACGATTGCCAGGGAAACAGCGGACTTTATAACCGCGTATTTGTCAGACGACCGCGTAATGTTGGGACAAATGCGTTCTTTTGGAAAGACTTGTCCTTTATCTAACGCTCATATTGAGCATCAAATTGGCGGTCAATACGCGCCGATTGGTTCGCCTCTCTATTGATACTACGTCGACGTGGAAGGAAATCTCTTCCACGTTTTCTCAACGTCGAATTCTCGTTGTTTTCTCCCATATTGGGCTTGATTATTTCAGCCTCTTTTTCTATACTTCCGGCGGCTATTTAACGTTCGTTTTTCATCGGTTTGACGCGTTCGGCTCCCCGTTGAAAAACGCGCCTTTCGACAGTTGACTTACCTTTTAATTTTCACTTGTTTTCGCGTATGTCGCAACGATTTGGAATAAGACGTTCTATCGCGTCGCATTTGCGTCCGCTTGATACAAGAAGCGAACGCGTTGCGAGGGGTGGAGCATTGTATTTTATTCCAAAAGCGTCATGGCGGTTGTTTTTCCTTCTTATCGCCTGGTTCAGTTGTAATTCACTTGCGCTGGGGGAATTCCCGTTTGGAATTCGAACGTCTTCGAATTCAATCTGGAGTTCTTTTGGAAACGAGTCAAACCTGTTCTCTGACGATTTCTCCCGAACGACGCGCGGTCAGGATTCGTCAGAAGAACCTGAGCGTTCTTCCGATTGGGATCGTCTCGAAGAACCGAATGTAGCCGATCAATACGACTCTAAACAGATCGGTAATTCGACGTTGTACGTTCCTGTAAAAGGCGTTTCTCCTTCAAAGATCGTCGTTTCCGCTCAATATGGATGGAAGGGCGCGTCTGACGAATACGGAGACGTCTACGTACTGTACGGCGATTGTCAAGTCGCACAAGATTCCGGTAGCGCTTCGGCTCCTGTCGCCGTCGTTTGGATAGCTAAACGTCAGGGGGAAAACGGCGATCCCGACGTCGGTTCGAAGGTCTACGTCTACTTCGAAAAAGACTCGTCAAATGGAATGCGGCTTGATTTAAAATCTATTTGCACTTCCGCTAAAACGAACGATAACGCTTGGCTTGGCGAATTGCAATCGCTGAGCGACGTCGATTTACGCATCGCGTTGCCGGGCGAGAATCAGCTTCAGCCCGACGAGGTTTACTTTCGAGCGTTTAACTTTCTGCAACAAGAGTATTCCAACAGAAAAGAGTTAAGTTCTTTTGACGACGAATTAAGCGCTTCCGACGAATTTGGCAAAAATCAATCCGACGAGAACGAGGATAGTTTCAACGAGCTTCAGGACCTGACCATTTCAGACGGAAAATCGGTTCTTGGTTGGAACAATTCGGGCGACGGCGACGTCGTTTACGCAATTCCGGAAACCGCGACCGTCGACGTGAAAACTACCAGCGTCGATAAAACGTCCAG
The DNA here is from genome assembly GCA_017550965.1 of Thermoguttaceae bacterium. Taxonomy (GTDB): domain Bacteria; phylum Planctomycetota; class Planctomycetia; order Pirellulales; family Thermoguttaceae; genus RUG369. The sequence goes on along the minus strand of JAFZNK010000311.1, from coordinate 21,103 downwards.
AACTGTTAAACAGCGATTTCGTTTTATCGATCGTTATGAAACGCCTCATAATATTCAACCTCTTAACGATAATTTTGACGGAAAAAACGCGTGGGCCGTATCAAACGGTTTTACTTTGATTGTTCAGGGGGTGGATATTGCGAACGTCGTTACCAACGACACGTTAGAATTGTCCGCAGATTCGGCTGTAGTATGGACGTCTGCCGTTGATCTTGAACGCCTGAGTGAAATTAACGTCAACGAGCTTGATTTTGAAATATATCTTGATGGAAACGTTGTTTTTCGCGAGGGAAATAACGTCGTATATGCGAAAAGAATGTATTACGACGTCAAGCATCGTGTGGGGATTATCGAAGAAGCGGAAATGATCGCCGAAGCGCCTGGTATGGACGGCGCATATTTCCGACTGGGCGCCGCGAGAATTTTTCAAGAGACGCCTAACACGCTTCGAGCGACCGACGCCTGGACTTCCACGAGTATGATGGGAAAGCCTACTTATCGTCTGCAGTCTAATTCCGTGACGGCGGAACGAAGGAGTCGCCCCTTGTACGACGCTTTGACAGGGGACGCCGTTATTGATCCCCAAACCGGTTTGCAGGCGTCGGAAGACAAGGAATTTGTCATTGCCGAAAACAATTTCGTATCCGTGGGGAATTTGCCGGTTTTTTACTGGCCGTGGATGGCGATGGATATTCGCGATCGCGCGCTCTATTTGAAAAGCCTGAAATTTGGTCATGACGGAATCTTAGGGTATCAGGTTCGAACCAGTTGGGATTTATTCCAGCTGTTACAGGCGAAAAATCGTCCGGAAGGCGTCGAGTGGGATTTAGATTTGGATTACTTGTCCAAGAGGGGTTTCGGCCACGGATCAACCTTTAGGTACGAACGCGATTCCCTTTGGAATTGGGATTCACGAGCCGTTGGACTTGCGAACTATTACGGGGTTTACGACAACGGTCATGATAATCTTGGACATGGCAGACGAAATATTTCGTTTGAACATAAATATCGGTATCGCGGGCTCTGGAAGCATCGACAAGAGCTTAATTTCGATTGGTTGAGTTGCGGCATTGCGGACGACTGTTCTATTAGAGACGGTTGGACTTTTACCGGACAGGTTGGCAAGTCCAGCGATCGTAATTTTTTGCCCGAATATTTTGAGGACGAATGGAATTCCTCGTCTAATCCAGAGACGCGTTTTGAATTGAAGCGGACGGTTAACAATCGTTCTTTTGGCGTTGATTTAGCCGTTCGCACCGATTCCTTTTACACCCAAAGTAATTGGCTTCCCAAATTTGATCACTTTTGGTTGGGCCAGGCCTTGTGGAATACTCCTTTCGTCTGGTATGAACATACGAAAATTGGATACGCTCAATTTAAGACGACCGATTCTCCTTACGACGCCGTCGACAGAAGTCTGTTTAGGTTCCTGGATTGGGAATTAACGTCCGATTCAACAAGTAACGTCCCGGAATTAGGCAGCGCGACGCCCCTCTCAGGAGATAGTTTAGTTTTCTCAACTCGTCATGAAGTTGACGTCCCCTTCCAGCTTGGTCCTGTTAAAACGACTCCCTACGCTCTTGGCGAATATGGCTTCTGGGGAAGAGGCGTTGAAGACAAGAATATCAGTCGTCTTTACGGACGACTTGGTCTTCGTCTCAATTTGCCAATATGGAAAGTTGATTCTGACGTTGAAAGCAAGACGTGGTATCTCAACGGATTAGCTCACAAAATGAATTTCGTCGTGGACGCGTCGTATTCAGACTCAAGCAAAAATTACGACGATCTCATTTTATATGATCAAATAGACGACTGGCAGGTTCAAGATTTTCGTCGACGTTACTCGGTAACGACCTTTTCAGGGGCAGGCGAAGCTGGTCTGGACGCGATTCCCGTCCGATTTGACGAGCGTTATTACGCAATCCGTCAAGGCATGCTGGCCGGCAACGTGTCTTCTCCTTCGACGGAACTTGTCGACGACTTGCAATTAGTAAGATTGGGGTGGAACAATCGTTGGCAAACGAAACGAGGGCCCGTTGGCAATCGTCGCGACGTCGATTGGATTACGTTAAACGCGGGTATTAATTTATATCCGAAGAATCGTGAGAATTTCGGCAAGGTTCCAGGTTTGATTGATTACGACGCTTGTTGGCAAATTGGCGATCGTCTTGCGGTGCTTTCGTCGGGATTGTACGACGTCTGGGGATCCGGACAAAAGATTACTCGAATTGGAGTTCAGCGAAAACGTCCCAGTTTGAGTTCTTGTTATTTGGGAATCGACCGTTTAGACGGCCCTATCGATTCGACGTATCTGAATCTTGGCTTGGCCTATCGCATGTCCGAGAAGTGGGGGCTTGGGTTCAGCAATTCCTTCGATTTGAGCGAGGGGTACAATATCGGTCAAAAATTGACGATCAGTAGAATAGGCGAATCCTTTGTCGTTACTGTCGGCGCGAGCAGAAACGAGAGCAAAGACAATTGGGGCGTTAATCTTTCAGTAGAACCTGTTTTCTTGTTTGATAAAAATAAACGGGAAGAGGGCTTGTTAGGTTTGGGGAATATGTGATCAGACGTCGCAGACCATTCAAACCACTTAACTTTTTAAAAAAGTCCAACAAATGGGGTTCACTTCAAATTCTTACCGCGCGCTTTTTTTCTTGGTTGCGTTTTCTTTACTTTGATTTCTCTGACTGTTATAATCGGACAGGTGACGAGTTTTTGAGCTATGTTTTTTCAGAACTCGTCGTTTATTTTCGAATACTAAGATTTAGATTGAATGGAAAAGACGATGAGCATACGTTTAACCAGACGCGAAATGTTGAGCGCTTCACTCGTTGGTGTTACGGCAATGAGTTCTGTTGGAGGTTGGGTTATGGGAGAAGAAAAAAAATTCGGCAAACCGGAAAACTTCAAAGGCGATATCAAGCAATCTGTGTCAAAGTGGTGTTTTGGTTCCATTCCTCTTGACGAATTCTGTGAAATTTGCAAAGGAATGGGGATGGCCGGCGTTGATTTGATCAATCCAGAAGACTGGGAACTTGTTGGAAAACACGGGCTTACCGTTACCATGGGGAATGTTCCGGAGGTTCAGATCAGCGTCGGTATCAACCGTACTGAAAATCACGATCGAATTGTGGCTTCCTACGAGAAATACATTCCGATGGCGGCTGAACTAAACGTTCCTAACCTAATTTCTCTTTCGGGTAATCGCAATGGCTTGGACGACGAAACCGGCCTGAAAAACTGCATTACGGCGCTCAAACGCGTCGCACTTATCGCCGAGAAGTATAAAGTCAACATTAACATGGAACTTCTCAATTCAAAAGACCATGCCGACTATATGGCCGATACTGTCGAATGGGGCGTTGATCTTATTAAAGGCGTAGGTAGCGAACGCGTTAAACTTCTCTACGATATTTATCATATGCATCGTATGGAAGGCGACGTGATTTATCATATTCGCAAGGATTTCGATTGTATCGGTCACTTCCATACCGCCGGTTGTCCCGGACGACACGATTTGGACGATCAACAAGAGCTGTATTATCCTGCGATTATGCGCGCTATCAAAGATTTAGGGTACAAGGGATACGTCGCCCATGAATTTACTCCGAAAAACGGCGTCGAGTCTCTGTATAACGCCGTTAAATTGTGCGACGTTTGAACTTAGTTGAGTTGTAAAACGTTAAGAAGTCAAACGTTGTTAAACTTGGACAGCGTTTGACTTCTTTGTTGGCGTATGAACTTGTCGCATGCTTCTTTTGGCGCCCTCTTCTAATCCCTAATTGGTTTAATTGTATGAATGGAAAGCTGTTGTGATGAACAATATTTTCAGGTTTTGTGGTTTTACGGCAGTTCTTGTTTTTGTTTTCTCGTGTTCTTTATTTGCGCAGGATTCAGCCGTTATAAAACCTGGCGTTACACTGACTTTTGACGACGTTCATAACGTCAAGAATTGGATTAAACACGTTGATTTATTCAAAAAGTACAACGCTAAAGCCACGTTGTTCATTAATTCGCCTCAACGTCTAAGCGTTGAAGACGTCGAGAGTCTCAATATATTGCGTGAAGCTGGATTCGCTATAGGCAATCATGGAAGTAATCATGTGAGGTCGGTCGATTATATTGATCAAAAGGACGTCGAATCCTTTTTAAACGACGAGATTTTCCCGGCTCAAGAAGAATTAGAACAAAAAGGTTTCAGTCCGAAGGCGTTTGCGTATCCAATGAGTCAAAACGACGAACGAACCGACGACGCCTTGTCCGCTGTTTTTCGTCACGCGCGTACTGGAGCTGGGATTCCCGACGGCAAAACGCTTGCCGATTGCGACGTCTTTTTTACGCCGGTAGAGGAAGTTGCGGAAAAGTTCACTCTAACGGGCAAAGGGTGCGACGGCGCGGACGACGAATTTCTGGAACGAGAAATATTTCCAGCGCTGGAAAGGGCAAAAGCGCGAGGCGAAATTGTTACGTTTTATTCTCACAACGTCATTTCCGACGCGAAATCCCATTTTATTCGCCCTGAAATCTTAGAAAAGATTTTAGAAAAGGTTGTCGAATTAGATCTTGCCTTCTATACGTTTGAGGAATTACCCAGCGTTTATGGAGATAAGAAAAGGAGTTCGGAGAACATAGAACCGTTGACTATCGAACCTGAGATTATTTTTTCAGGGTTTGATCATAGAACTTGTCGAGTTCATGCCAGAGGGGCGAAAATACCGGGGGGAAGCGCTGTGATTACCTCTCAAATGCTTCTTCTTTCGGGAAGCGACGTTTTTTACGAAATAGAATCGTCAACGAGTTCTGACGACGGCGTTTCCTGGACCCCTTTTGTCAAACAGTCGGGACTTGGAAGATATTCTCCCGAGGAGGGCGTCGAAGTATGTCCCTGCGACGGCGTTCCCGCGTGGCATGATCGTTCCAAAACGATCTTGCTGACGGGACATTTGGCGACTTATGAAAAGAACGCTATTTCCAAATGGCGGGAGAAAAAAACTCCTGACGAGAACGGGTTAGTAGACTCTCGACTATGGTATTCTGTTTTTGACGAGACGAGTTCTTCGTGGAGCGATATGGCGTTGTTAAAAGTTCCCGCGTCAAGCGCCGTTTCCGGAGGCGGGGCAGGGTGTTCTCAACGTTTTGATCTTAACGACGGAACGATCCTATTGCCCTTTTACGCGCCATGCGACGAAACGCCGGGTTGTTCGCAAGTAATCGTCGTCCGCTGTTCTTTTGACGGCAAAGAACTGAAATATATCGAGGAAGGCGCGCCCCTCCGATTAAACGTTCCTCGCGGCTTGGGCGAACCTTCCATTATCGAGTGGAAGGGAACCTTCTTTTTGACGCTTCGCAACGATCAACAAGGGTATGTCGCGCAGAGCTCCGACGGATTGAATTTTGACGAGCCTAAACCTTGGCGTTGGTCGGAAGACGGCGAGTTGATTGGCAACGCTAACACCCAGCAGCATTGGCTTAAAAATCGCGACGGACTTTTTCTTGTATACACTCGCAAGACCCCGGAAAACGAACACGTTTTTCGAAATCGCGCCCCTCTCTTTATTGCAAAAGTTGATTTAGACAAGCTTGCCTTAATTCGAGAGACAGAACAAATTGTCGTTCCTGAACGTGGCGCAAGACTTGGCAATTTTGGCGTAACATATATTTCCGAAGACGAGAGCTGGGTTGTCGTATCCGAATGGATGCAATCAAAGCGAGGCGGGGGAGAAGCGGGCGTCGCCGACTGTATGAAATACGGTTCGGATAACGCCGTATGGTTGAGTAAAGTCAGGAGATAGCTTTGGGCGTCGCAAAAAAGGCGAACGTTTTAGAAGAAACGTTCGCTTCAATAAGTCAAAAGGAAACAATCTATTGATAACGTCTTAATAAATCAAGAGCCTGGTTTCCAAATAAGACGTTGCGAATAGCGGGATGCCCGCCGAAAAGGAACGTTTCGCGACGAAGCGTCGGCGCGTTGTCGTCGCGAAAATCAACAAACGCAACGTCTACGGTTTCACGTTCTTTTGAACTGTCGACGGCGGCGTTTTCCGAGACGTCCGGAAAAGGACCGACGGCGAGGAAGTAGTCGACTTTTTTTCCGCGACTTTCCGTTTTACATAATTCAAGGAGTTCTGACGAAAGCTTGTCCTCTAAAACGTAAAACGTCGATCCAAACGTTTCCTGGTTGACGGATTTGAGACGTTTCTCCTCAGGAGTCTTTGACGAATCGCCGAACAGTTGAACAAACACTTCTCTGTCCGACTCGCCGAAAGTACGCCCAAAAGCCAACACGTCTGAGTCCAAAGAAGCGGCAAGCGTTCCTCGTGTTCCCCATTCAAATACGCCGACTGTTCGACATTGCGCGCGGAGATTATGTGAAATGACGCCGGGAAACGTATCGTCGTCTTCGCCAAACACAAAATCTCCAACGGTTGAGTAGATTATATTGGATAATTCTTCAATTTGCTGAGCGCATTCTTCGTCCGAGCTTCCTTCTGCGAAGATACGAAGCGTGATAACGCTATTTTTGGCAGTAATTCCAACAAGTGGAAAACGATCTCTCGCGATCAAATTAGGGAGTTTGGATTCAACGGCGCTTTCTCCCGCGCCGAAAGTGTGGATTAATCTGTTGCGATAAAATGTTTTTTTGCCGCCAGTTACTCGAGAGACGAAGCGAATAACCGCCTCCCGTCCGTCGACGCCCCCCCACATTTCCTTAAGTTCAGCGGGAACGCCTGGAAATGAAAGAAGGAGAAAGGATCCCGGTCGATTAGGATAATCGGAAACGCTTCCTGGAAAGTCTGGCAGTTCAGAACGAGGCTTGTCAACGAAAAAACCGGGAGCCGTGCCGTTGGGATTATGAATGATATGCGATCCCTTGGGAAAATACGCCTGGATCTTGTTAGATTCTGGCATTTGTCGTCCGCGACGGCTAAAAAAGTTCGTTACATGATCCAATGAATTTTGATCAAATTCAAGCGCGACTCCTAAAACGTCCGCGACTGTTTGACGCGTCAGATCGTCTTGCGTCGGCCCAAGGCCGCCTGTTATAACGACGACGTCAGCGCGGCGAATTGCCGTTGCGATTGCGACGATCATAGCGTTTGCGTCGTCGCCTACTGTCGAATGATAAAGGACTCGTACGCCGACTTCGGAAAGGGATTGACTTAAGTACTGGGAATTAGTGTCAAGAATTGCCCCAGTAGATATTTCGTCTCCAATGGAAACAATTTCTGCGACAATTTTGGATTGGCTCGTTTGATTCGGTTGATTTTCGTTAGAATTGGCCATTGAGTCTCTCAATTTTACCACGCTGCGCCCTAAAGTGATCGAAGCCGTCATTCTTCAACGTCTTCATCGTCTTGAAGTTCCATCACATTGGAAATAACCTGATTCATGATAACGCTTAAATAAGCGCTGGTTATTCCCGGATGGGTGAGAAGTTCTTTAGTTTGTAAATTTGACTCAAATACCAGAACTGCGTCGGAACGCTTGGGAATGAAACTCAAGAGAGCGCCGCGAATGAGTTCACGCGCCAATCCGTCGATATTGTACTTTTCAACAGATTCCGCGTCGGCGTCCTTTTGCGCCTCTTTGACCAACCTATCGGCGACAAGATCGACGATTTTTTCCAGACCGATTCGAACGTCTTCCGCGTGTTCGGCTGTTGTAAAGACATACTTGCTTTTGAACGAAAAAACGTTGAAATCATAAGAAATCAACGCGTATTGGAAATAAGAATCGAAAGAATTCAAACCCTTGCGCGTTTCTTCCGGCAACGTGGCGAGGTCTATTTTTAGCGATTCGTTATCTTGCGCGTTGGCGGCGTCGATAAGCTTTTTAATTTTCAAATTAGAACAATAAATCTGAATAGTAGAACCTGCGCTGCCGGCGAGAAAATCTTTTAATTTGACGTTTTGTTCCGCTTTAAAATTCTTGTACACGCTATCGGCAAGATCTTTGTCGCTATCGATGCAAACGCCGTTATTAACTTCTGATATTGCAAGATCAGGAAACTTTTCAGAAAAATTTTGAATGTACTGCTCGCGTTGAGCAGAGGCCATTGGAGTGACAATACGAAACGCTCCGTTCTGCTTTTGCATCACCAAAAAGAGTTCACGAACTCCAACGACGTCGCGGAGCGCCAAGACAAATTCGCCTTCTTCTTTAACGACGTTTAACGTCTTTTTAAATTCGCGATTTGTCGCGTTGACAGAATTCCTATCAAAGCCGCGTTCCTTCATATAGCTGTTGAAAATCTCGCTCAACGAAGAACCGAATTTTTCTATGTCCAGCGAATCAAGATCTATTCGAACAACGAGAAAAGTATCGTTATTGACATAAGGAGCGACGCGTGAATAAGCGCTTTTAGCTATCGAGGACGACGGACCCGTTAATTGGGCGTTTTGCGCAAAAGAGGACGTCGCAAAAACGATTGCGCAAAGAACAGCGCAAATATACGTTGTAACTCTAGTTTTCATTGTATTGTCGTTTTCTGGGAATAGGGAATGAAAAACAGCTTGCATTCTCGCAAATTGAACCGTTTCTTTTAACTCGACTGGGCCATGTTGAATAAATGTTTTACAAAAAATGCATAGCAGCAAGCAATGCAAACATGTTAAGCGCTTTAACTTTTACCATTGTTTCCACTTTTTGATTTTCCATGATCCGATTTTTTAATCGATCTCCGAACAGTTTTTTTATTCGAAACATAGTAGTTTCAACCAGTGAACGCTGATGGTATTGAACCTTTTCTTTCCACGCGTCTGGACCGGATAATCGCGTTGTTATGATGGCGTCGTTGCGATAACAACCGTTCGTCCCCCAAGCTCCGACGTGGTCAAGACGAGCGTTCTTACGAGGAGGAATGATCGGTTGAATTCCCCGTTCAGAAGTCGCTTTATAGACTTTTCGTTTGTCGTATGCGCCGTCGCCGCGCAATGTCTTAACCCTACCGTCGCAATGAGACAGAAGATCAGGAACAACGGAAGCGTCGTCCACACTATTTGAAGTCGTTTCTGCGGCGACAACCTGCTGAGTTTTAGCGTCAATCATAACGTGAAGTTTGCGCCAGGTTCGACGCTTGCTTATTCCATGTTTTTTAACCTTCCATTCGCCTTCTCCATACACCTTTAAACCTGTACTGTCGACGATGACATTAAAAGGTCCGCGCTTATTGCGCACTTTAAGGGATACGTTCAATGTTTTTGATCTTTTGCAAATGGACGAATAATCAGGGATTCGGCTATCTTGGACGCCAAGCAACAAAAAAGCGTCGCGTCCGACTCCTTCCGCGCCTCGATAGGTTAAATGGAAAACCTCGCGAACCAACAGCAATGTTTCGATGGCCGTATCGCTGTAAATGAAGGGACGACCGCGTCGATAGTCGCGATTATCGTGATTCCACAACTTCAAAACGTCCTCGCGAAACCAGAATGTGATACGACTACGATTAACTAACGATTCGTTGTATTGCGCCCAATTGCGAACTTTTTTCATCTTCATACCTCGTGATACTTGATTTGACGGTATCTTCAAGTATCTTATACGAAGGAAGTCGCGTATATTTGCGCATTTTTTAAAAATTTATTCAACAAAGCCACTCGACTGATAAAAAGGTTCAGAGATCATTTGTTTTCCGGGGCCGTTTCAGACGATTGATCGTGCGACGTTTCCGCAGGACTCGCTTCCTGGGAGCTGTCCGAGACGCCGTCGGAACCGTCTGCATCGGGTTCGGTTTGTTCGGCGTCTTCAGATTGAGATTCCGATTCAAGTTCGTCTAATCGATCGAGATTTAGTTCTTCAGTTTGGCGAATATAAGGATCAAGAATATCTTTGCCCTTTTCCAATTCTTCTTAATAGATTCCTTCTCCCTCGGTTTCAGAAAACGTTGAACGGAAGAAATACATAAAAGCGACTGTGTTGGGGCCAATTTTGTTCAGTTCGTCAGCCAGGCTGTAGTTAAACGTTAATTGTGATCCGTTTTGTTTTGGAAGGTGGGTTCTGGCTTCGCCGCAAACAATTTCCCTTAAAAGGGGAATAAGACGGTAAGCGACGACGGAATCAAACGAAACGGTTCCAAGATATGGAAGATTGGTTAACGCTAAGTCGTTTTTTCCAGATTCTATGTTAGCGTTCACAAAATCAACAGTAGCTTGAAGAAGCGAAAAGTACGCCGGGATAACTTCGTCGTTGATATTGGCCCATTCTTGTCTAAACTTTCCAGCGTTAGCGGAAGAGGAAAACTTTAACGACGCAGTGGCGGAGAGCGTCGAACCGTCAACATAACCGTAAGCTTCTACAAAGGAAGAATCAAATAGTTCAACGGCGTTTTTAATACAACGCGGAGAATGTTCAAACGGGTCTTGAACCTTCTTTTTCTTAGCGCTTTTTCCAAAAATACCGCCGCTAAAAAACGTCGACCGATTTTCTTCTTGCGCGATTCGCTCTTGGCCCGTGTTACGAGATGAATTGTTTTCCTGAAGAACAAGACGAGACTGTTCTGCTTTCGAAGCGCTCTTGCTTACGCTTTCGCGAGACGAGTCAGGATTTTTAGACTCTTCGTCGGTAAAATCAGGCGCAAGTTCTGTCGCTAAAACGCTGTTGACGAGGGGACGGATCTTTATGCGCCCGCTGTAAAAAGCGGCGATTTTCTTGGGATTTGCCTTGAAAAAAGCTTCAATTCTTGCGTTGGGAGCAGGTTGAAAATCCTTGTAGTAGGCGCCAATTTCTTTTAACGGCGCGGAGGACGCGATAATGAAGCTTTTCTTATACAGGGCGCAATTTAAATCGAATTCTTTGGCAAACTCTTTAATCGAGCTAATTTGGTCTTCTGTCATCGACTGAGCGGGAAGAATGAAGCAGGAACCCTCGCCTTTAACCGACTGAATGACGTAATACAGTTTGGTCGCGCCATGCTTCTCTTGAAAATCTTTGAGCGCGTCTTTAACGTCGTTCTTCAACGCGTCGGCCGTTTTGTGAAACTCGGCTACGGAAGAATTGATCGATTCGGATGGAAATCCCAATTTCACAATAGCTTGTTTGAACACTCCTTCCAACGTTTCTCCAAAAAGATCGACGTCGAGATTTGCGAGATCAATTTGCGCGACGAATAGCGTTTGTCCGTTGATAAATTGCGCGATAGGCGCTAATTCGCCCGCCTTTGATTCTTGTTTGGTTTGAGCGTTGGCGCAGGTTGTTAAACCAAAGCAAAACACAAGAAACAGAGCTAAGCAGGAAAAAACAAGCGTTTTTCCAGCATTAACGACAATGGAACGAAGACGTCTTAAAAAGGTCTGCGAAAGCGGCATGGCGAAGGCTTGTCCTTAAATACGCGAAAGAATTAGAGGTCTTGATGACGCGATACTTTTTCACGTCGATTTCACTACGCCTATTTTAGAATTCCCTTTTAGTGAAGTCAATGTATTTTCCGAAAACGTCGCTTTTTTTGGCGAAAAGGACAATTGTCATGTATGTATATGAATTTAGGTATAAGACACGTTAATATACGACAAGGCAACCTTAGTAAGCCCTATTCTCTTCGAACGGGATTCGATAGCGTAAACTGGAGTCTTCCGTTGTTGTTTTGATTAATGTTCGCTCGACGGCTTTGGTAAGTCGACACGACGTTAACAAGGCTAATATATCTCAGAAAAAATAGTCAAAAAACGCCAAAAGTCTGTTTGCAAGAAACGAAGAAAAACGCCAAAACTTATACGTTTTGGCGTTTGCATAAAAATTGATTTTTTAAGAAAAAAGACTCTTTTTAAGCCAGAAAAAGTATTTTCTACTTGACAAAAGTTCCTGTAACATAAAACTAGAGTAAAGAGAGTGTCTGGGATGTAAATTGCCGAAGAGTATAGATTTTGGCAACGCATTACCGAACCGTAAGTTATGAAACAAATAGGAATATACTCTAAACGAGTGAATGTCGCGTTCGTTAGGATTAGCGTTCTGTTCGCCTCGTTATCGAAGAGTTGTTCCTGAGATAACGAAGTTTGTTCTTTCGTTGGTTCGTTTTCGATGTAAGGTGGTTACGCATGTCGTCATCATGTTAGGACGTGCGCTTTTTATATTTTTTCACTGGATATTTGGGTGTTTTGGAGAAACTCATGATGAAGAAAACTTCTAAGGGTTTTACTCTTGTCGAGCTCTTGGTCGTTATTGCGATCATAGGTATTTTGATCGGGCTTCTTCTTCCGGCCGTTCAGGCGGCGCGAGAAGCGGCGAGGCGAATGCAGTGCACGAACAATTTGAAACAAATTGGACTTGCGATTCAAAATTTTCACGACGTTCGCAACGGTCTTCCACCGACGACGATAGGTCTTTCTTCCGCAGAAGCCGGCGACCATTACGTTTGGAGCCGCGTTTCTCTTTGGGGGTTGATTTATCCTTACGCTGAGCAAAACGCGTTGTACGAAATCTTGATGGATTGGACAAATCGAACTGACCCGTCGACGATTGGCGGTTCAAGATTCTTGGGTTCTCTCGACAACGCGTGGTGGACCCAAACGCTCACTGAAGAACAGCGGCACGGTTTCGGCAGCGTGCCGTATATGCTATGTCCGTCAAGACGGTCCGGAAATCAGATTACTGAAGAAAACCATACGCAGACGACCGACGGCAGCGGTTGGCAAGGACCGCGAACGGACTACGCCGTCGTCATGCGCGTCGACACGATCGGGTGGTGGGAAAATTACCTTGTTTACGGACGACCCAGCGACTACCAAATGCACGTCGGCCCGTTCCGCGTGGCAAAATGGGGCAATTCTAACGACTATCACTCTTGGGGACCGCGCGATACGTTCAGTTGGTGGAGCGACGGAACTAGCAACCAAGTTATCGTCGGCGATAAATACATTCCGCAAGACGGGATCGGCAAGGCTCCTTTGAACGACGGAAAATATTCTGGCGACGGGTCGTACCTCGTTCATGGGCACTGGAAGTCCGCAGGCGGTTTCCGTTCGTTATATCCGCAGAACAACGGAAATATGGTCATCGCGCTTCGATCGGACTACCCGAGTGTCAACAACGGCGACCCTTTGTTCAGCTACGGGTTTGGAAGCGAACATTCCAGCGTTTGCAACTTCTTGCTCGGCGACGGATCGGTTCGCGCGATCTCCGTTACTGTGCTTCCTTCTGTTATGCACCGATTGAGCGACGTCCGCGACCACGCGGTTGTTGAGATTCCGTAATAATTCGTAAAGTCGCGCGTTTGCGACGAGATAGTTCACGAACGCGCTTCTTTCTAATTGTCGTCGGAAAATTATGAATCCTGTTTGTATTCGTCTACTTGCGAGAAATCGTTCTGTCGATGGTTTGACGTCTAAGACGATCGAAGAAGGTTATCAAGATTAAACGACGACGTGACAATTTATCGACAAAAATGAATTGAGATTGACAATGAATAAGCATTTACTTTTTGCGGCGTTGTTGCTATGCTTCGTTGGGTGTAGTAAGAACGTTGGAATGTCCGGGAAAGTAACGTTTTCCGACGACGGTTCACCGTTGACGACGGGAATGATTTGCTTCCAATCAGCAACGGCGCTTTCTCGCGGACATATGAAAGAAGACGGCACGTTCGTTATTGGTTCTCTCAAGGAATCGGACGGTTTGCCCAAGGGCGACTATGTCGTTTACTTCTCAGGCGCGACGGAACAAGACGGCACAGACGCGTCGGGAATGCCGAGGTTTAAAAGTTTGCTCGACTTAAAGTACACGTCGCCGGAAGAAACTCCGTTGAAAATATCGGTGAACGGCAAACAAAAAATTGAACTGCAAGTCGAACTGCCGGAAACCGATACGTTTATTACTCCAAAACTGTAATCGAATTCGTGATATTTTTCAGGACCAAGAGGTCGACGGAACGCTTGACGCGACCGTCGGCCTTTTTTAGTATAACAGGCATTATTCCGATTTTTGAGGAAAATCCCAAGGAACGTAGTTGCTGACGAATCCGATAGCGATTTGCTTTGAAATTAAGCTGAACCGCCGTGTGTCGAACGACATGTACGACGGTGCGGGAGGGGAGAGAAAAACTTCCCTGCTCAATACGAAAAAAATTCCCGCCATTTTAAAAGCGATAGAATCCAGGTATAATACGCTCGGAAGTAGGATGGTGAATTGTCGCTACGAAACTTTCCTTGTAAATCAAGGCGACGATATCGCAAACCTGAGCTCTTTATTGCCGTTTGCGTTTTAAACAAAGGTTAAAGGTGCGTAATGATTATTTTTCAACGTCATAGTATTGGCAATCATTCAGTTTTGTCGCTGAAGACAGCGTTTGTTCTATTGGTATTTGCAATCTTCGCTGTTTTAACTTCTCCTGACGTCGACGCTCAAGAAACGCAAAACGACGGAACGAAGCAGGCTTTTACCTTTCGCGCCGAGTGGTTTAACGGCGGAACGATGACCCTTCGCGGGCTCCCGTATTCCGATCGTTATATTGCGCTCTGTCCTCCCGGCGGCGTCAACGAATCTTTTGCCGACTTCGAAATTGATTTCCCGGAAACGGGCGATTATGAGTTCTGGGCGTTTTATTCCGCGAACGATTCACGTCCTTTAACCCTCGAATTAGACGGAACTGTCGTTTCGGACAAAGCCCTTGCAAACACTAACGGCAGTTGGCTTACGAGCGCTTCGACGTGGGATCGCCAAGTTGATTTGCTCAACGTTAGCGCCGGCAAACATACGATTACAGTTCGCGCGTTCTCTCCCGACATTCCACATTTCAGCGCTTTTAAAATTGTTCCAAAATTTGAGATGAAAACGAGTTGGAACGTTCCTCGGGGCGTTGCAAAGGAAAAGATTAATCAAGCCTCTTCCTGGACTCCCAGTCCGTGGAGCGGAGGGTGGTATGAGTACATCGCCCGCGACCGCTATGAACGAACCGAAAGCGGCGAAACTTTTAGCGATCATTTTGCTCGCGAGACCGCTTTAGCGTTGGTTCCCAAGGAAAATTTACGTTTGATCGCTTCCGCAAAACCCTTCAATAAAACGTCTTCAGAAATCAATCTTTTTGACGAGTTAACTTACGCGCCGGGAATGTTTGACGACGAGGAAAACGATTCGAACGAGTCCGTCGAAAAACTTGGTCGCGTCTTATATGTTAGGGCGGAAATTTCTCGAACGGACGACGAATCGGACTCGAAATTACCGCAGGAAGACACGTTTGTTGTTCGTTCGTCGAGGTTTGTTGAATTACTTGATCGTATCGTCGCCGCCGTTGAGCGTTTCCGTCAAGATTCCGGCGACGACGCTTATCTGGCTAAATCTTTGACGAAATGCGAAGAATTACGCAAAGAAGGAACAGAAGCTTTTAGCGTTTACGATAAAGAGGCTTCGTCGGAAAACGCCGCGACTTGCGCGTCGTTATACTTTGACGCCGTTCGGCTCTATACTCGGGTTGGTTGGGCGAATCCTATTCTGGATTTTGAGAAACTGATTTTTGTTCAGCGTAACGCAAACGACTTGGGGTTGCCGCAAAACTACCAGAGTAACTGCGTTCTCAATCCCAACGCGTATGACGACGCTTTAAAGACTCTTTCTCTCCCGTTTATTTTCGATGAAACCGACCCCGAAGAAGTTGACGCTCAGATCGCTTCGGACGAAGACGTCGCGCCGAAGATTGCAACTCTTTTCAAACCCGATTATCCAACGTTCCTCGGCGATTTGGATCTGCATTTTGACGCAGAAAAAGCGTTGATTTCCGCGACGGACCGCGAACGTCGATGGAACGTGTTTGAACTTGATCTGAACGCCGCTTTGGAAGGAAAAACCACCGACGAGGCGATGAAGGTCAAATTGCCGAATTTCCCTGACGCCGATAGTTACGACGCCTGTTATATGCCGGACGATTCGATAATAATCACGTCTACCGCCTGTTATATTGGCGTTCCGTGCGTTTCCGGGACGACGCGCGTTACCAACACTTACAAACTGGAAGCTTCAGACAATTCCATTCGGCGTTTAACGTTTGACCAGGAACATAACTGGTGTCCTACGCTTACGCCGGACGGGCGCGTGATGTATTTGCGGTGGGAATACACCGATATTCCCCACGTGCCGGGAAGACTCCTTTTTGAAATGAATCCCGACGGCACAAATCAGCGCGCGCATTACGCTTCCAATTCGCTTTGGCCAGTTTCGATGATGTACGCTCGTCCGATTCCCGGATCGACGTCGAAGTTCTGCTGCGTTGTTACGGGGCACCACGGCGTTTCTCGTATGGGCGAACTTGTTCTGTTTGACGTTCAAAAAGGGCGCAAGGAGACGCAGGGCGCGGTTGAACGTATTTGCGGCTATCCCAAAAAAGTGGAATCCCGCACCGATCCCAAATATCACTCGACATTGTGGGGCGACAATATCGCCGACGAGAGTTGGCCGAAATATCTTCACCCGTATCCGCTTAGCGAAGATTATTATCTTGTCGCTTCTCAACCTGATCGAAACGCCCTTTGGGGACTATATCTGGTCGATCGATTCGACAACATGTATCTTCTGGCGGAGTTGGAGAACTTCGCATGTTTCGAACCTGTTCCATGGCGTGAAACGGAACGGCCTCCCGTGTTGCGCGATCGAACCGATCTTTCGAAGACCGACGCGACGGTTTATTGCGCCGACGTTTACTTCGGCGACGGATTGAAGAACGTGCCGCGTGGCGTCGTTAAGAATCTCCGTCTGTATTCTTACAGCTACCTTTATCCGAACGTGGGAGGCGCGACGTCGATTATTGGCGTCGACGGTCCATGGGACGTTCGTCAGGTTTTGGGAACCGTTCCGGTCAATGAAGACGGTTCCGCTTTATTCAGCGTGCCTGCCAACGTGCCGATCGCAATTCAGCCGCTTGATGAGAACGGTCAAGCGTTGCAGCAGATGCGTTCCTGGTTCACGGCTATGCCGGGCGAATTTTTGTCTTGCGTTGGATGCCACGAAGACGAAAATTCCACTAGTTCTACTGCCAGCGTCGCGTTTACAACTGATCGCGAGGTAGAACAGATTCGTCCTTGGAACGGCCCGATGCGCGGTTTTTCCTTTGATCGAGAGGTTCAACCCGTTCTTGACCACTATTGCGTCGCATGTCACGACGGCAAGGATCACGGTTGGGGCGTCGTGCCGTTCGATTTACACGGAGGCAACATCATCGACGGATTTGTTACGGCGCTGCAGATGGGAGAGCCCCGGAACCGTTGCGGAAAATTCTCAACGTCTTATATGAACCTCGCCCAATTTGTACGTCGCCCCGGTATTGAAAGCGATTACTTCCTTCTCAATCCCATGGAGTTTGCCGCTAATACGACGGAGCTCGTTCAGATTCTGTCAAACGGGCATTACGGACTTCAGATGGACGCCGACGCGTGGGATCGCATTATTACATGGATCGACATGAACGCTCCTTATCACGGCACTTGGAACGAGTTCGTCGGAGAACCGAAGTATGTTGAAAAGTGGAATCGACATCGCAAAGATCTCTTGGCGCTTTACGCGAATTTTGACGACGAATCAGAAGAAGCTCGCGGAGAAGAATACGATCCGGATAAGTCTGGAGCCAAGCTCGAATTAGATTGGTTGAAGATTCCCGTCAATCTTTTCGCAACCGAGTGGGAACGTGATGTTTTACGGGACGTCGCCGCAGGAAGGCGTTTGTTCCCGGACGGCGAGGAATTGCGAGCCAGATTTGAAAATGAGATACGAAGCGTCGATAAAAATATGGCGCAGGGCAAGCCGGAAGAGATAGGTTGGGAGATTCCCAACCGTTATACGTGGGATCGACGTCCTAAAAAGACTGAGATATGGGGAATGGGCGAACCTTATCTGGTTCCAAACGACCCGAACAAGACGGTTCCTAATCCTAACGACGTTGTCGTTTCTGTTGAGACGACGAAAGAAGAAAACGTCGACGTCATGAACGTTAAGTTGTCAAAGGACGTTGCGCTGACGTTGAAAAGGATTCCAGCTAGCGAAAACGGCGGGAATCACAAGAGTTTATGGGTCGGCGCCTTCGAAGTGTCTAACGAGCAGTTTGAAATTTTTGATCCTGAACATGATTCGAGGGTTGAATCTCGTCAGGGGCTCTCTCACGGTTTCCGCGGCTTTTTTGTGAATTCTCCCGAACGTTCTGTCTGTCGCGTTTCATGGGACGAGGCAAAAGCTTTTTGCGACTGGCTTTCTGAAAAAACAGGTAAGACGTTCAGACTTCCTTCGGCAGACGAATGGGAGTACGCCTGTAGGGCCGGTTCTTCGACGCCCTTCTATTTTGGGGATTGGGGAGCTGATTTTAGTTCCTATGCGAATCTCGCCGACCAGATGATTATTGAATTCATCGCCGACAACTACTTTGTTAAACGCATACCTTTGCCTAACGTTACCTACTATGACGATTGGGTTCCCAAGGATCGTCGTTTCTGCGACAACGGGTTCTTGTCTGAGCGTTCCGGTCGTTATAAGCCTAACGCATGGGGACTCTACGATATGCACGGCAACGTCGCCGAATGGACCTCGACGATCGTTAAACCAAGCTACGGTTTGGAGTTTATGGATTCTCGCGAAGCCCAACGCGTTGTTTGCGGCGGTTCATGGCATGATCGTCCTTATCGCGCGACGGCTGATTTCCGTGAAGCGTATTATTCCTGGCAACGCGTTTTTGACGTCGGGTTCCGCGTTGTTTGCGAAGAGGAGTAGGGCGCGGAAGCGTCCCTTGACGTTCTGCGACGACAGGGTTGCTCCTTGACGAAAGGCCTTCTCGTCGTAGAATGTTCCTGTTCCGTAATTCGATAGTACTTGGGGAACGGAAACGAACGCGCCTGCGCTTTAAAGCGGGCGTTTATGTTTGTGTGGGCACAAATTGATACGCCGAGCTGATCGAGAGCTTTTCAGATTAGCTTGGCGTTAGATTTTTCAGACAGGAAAACAGCATAGGATGTCGCTATGAGCGGTCGGAAAATATTGGTAACAAGCGCGTTGCCGTATGCAAACGGGGACATACATATTGGGCATCTGGTCGAGTATATTCAGACGGACGTTTGGGTTCGGTTCCAGAAATTGCGAGGCGAGAACTGTCGCTATTTTTGCGCCGACGACACGCACGGCGCGGCGATCACTATTTCTGCAAAAAAGAAGGGCGTAACTGAAGAGGAGTTCATCGCCGAAGTCAAAAAGGCGCACTTGGCCGATTTTTCCGGATTCGGCATTGAATTCGACAATTACGGCAGCACCAATTCTCCTCAGACGCGTCGTTTTTGTAATTTCATTTGGGAGAAAATTCGCGAAGCGGGCCTGATTGCCGAACGAGAGATCGAACAGCTCTTCGACCCGGTTGAAGGACGTTTTCTGGCGGATCGTTTTGTTCGCGGGACGTGTCCAAAGTGCGGTAGAAAAGACCAATATGGCGACAGTTGCGAGTGCGGCGCGGTATATTCTCCCTCGGAACTTATCGATCCGAAAAGCGCGCTTTCCGGCGCTACGCCCGAGTTGCGTAAGGCGAAACATCTCTTTGTAGAGATTGAAAAAGCTCACGAGTTTTTAAGCGAATGGGTTGAAAATTCAGGCGCTTTGCAGCCGGAGGTTGTCAACTACCTGAAAGGTCAATTTCTTTCCGACGCTCTTTTTCCATGGGACGTTTCGCGTCCCGCTCCCTATTTCGGTTTTGAAATACCCGATTCGCCGGGAAATTACTGGTACGTTTGGTTTGACGCGCCGATCGGCTACATTGGTTCAACCTGCGAGTGGTGTGAGAAAAACGGAGAAAGAGTCGAGGATTGGTGGTTCAATCCGGACGTAGAAATTCACCATTTCATTGGGAAAGACATTACGTATTTCCACACGCTCTTTTGGCCGACTTCTCTTAAAACGGCGGGGCTGACGTTGCCCAAGAAAGTGCATATTCACGGTTTCCTTACCGTCGACGGCGAGAAAATGTCGAAGTCTAAGGGAACGTTTATTTTGGCGCGTACGTTCCTGAAGCATCTGGATCCGTCGTACTTGCGTTACTTCTTCGCGACGAAAACGAGTTCGCGCGTGGACGACCTTGACTTGAATCTCGAAGAGATGGAGCTGAAGGTCAACGCCGATCTCGTTGGGGTCGTTGTTAATTTGGCCAGCCGAACTGCTAAATTTGCAAGTGCGACGGGGTTGGCGGACGTTTATCCGGACGACGGCGGACTCTTTGCAGAAGCCGCCTCAAAATCGGAAGAAATCGCCGCCGATTACGAAGCGCGCGATTTTGGGAAGGCAATTCGTACGATTTTAGAATGCGGATACCGCGCTAATCAATATGTCGAAAACAACGCCCCATGGACCCTCAAAAAAGAGTGGACTAACCTTGAAAAAGACGAAAACGCGTCTCAAGAGGCTCGTGACGCCGCGAAGAAAAAATTACAGGACGTCGTTACCGTTAGTTTGAACTTGTTCAGGCAAATTGCCGTTTATTTGGCGCCAGTCCTGCCCGATCTTGCGAAAAAGACCGAGGAACTCCTCAATACGAAAATCGAAAGCTGGGACGACGTCCAACGCCCAATTTTAGGTTCCTCGGTTAATGAATATAAGCATATGATGACACGCGTTCCAAAAGAAGGAATTCAAGAGATGATAGAAGAATCGAAAGACTCCTTGAAACCGGAGCAATCGGATCAACAAGCGCCTGAACTCGACGGCTCTCAGACGACAGGAATCGCTCCCTGGTTTGATTCTGCTCAACCGCTTGAAGACGAACCGATGAGCGAAACGATCACAATCGACGACTTCTCGAGAATTGATCTTCGCGTTGGTCGTATTGTTGAGGCAGAACAAGTTAAAGAGGCCCGCAAGTTGCTGAAATTGAAGATTTCGCTTGGCGGGACGGAGACTCGCCAGGTGTTTGCGGGGATTAAAGCGGCTTACCCGGAACCTGACAAGCTGATCGGGCGTTTGATTGTGTTCGTCGCTAACCTTCAGCCTCGACAGATGAAATTTGGTTTGAGCGAGGGGATGGTGGTTGCGGCGGGTCCCGGCGGTCCCGACGTCTTTTTGACTTTCCCAGACGAGGGAGCCAAACCGGGAATGCGCCTGCACTGATTGACTTTTTGAAACGCGGGTTTGCGTTGAGTTGGCGCGAACCCGTCGTTTCGGGGAT
>JAFZNK010000310.1 GCA_017550965.1 Thermoguttaceae bacterium | reverse complement strand
CCCCTTATGAACCGGGGCAGGATAAAAGATTTCACTAAATATTCCCCCTGAGTTTGAGGTTCAAAAAGTTTCAATCCCCTTATGAACCGGGGCAGGATAAAAGCGTCGCGTTCAACTCTGTCGTTATCGAGGGGCACGCGTTTCAATCCCCTTATGAACCGGGGCAGGATAAAAGGAAGGAAGGAAGGTAGGTTTGTGTCATTAGTGTTTCAATCCCCTTATGAACCGGGGCAGGACAAAAGTATGACCTCAACTGTTACCAATAATACTTTCTCCACCACTTTCTTGTCAAGGATTTTTTAAAAAGTGAAAAATCTTTTTTACGCTTCTCATTCGGATTTGTCGCTTTCTTCAAAATAGTCTTCATAAGCCGATTGAAGCGTATTTAGCGTTACTTGCAAATGCGTAAAAGCGTTTGTTATAGAGGAAACGAAACCTAAATCGTCTTTTTCTAAGCACGCGCCTTCCGCTGGAATCTCTTTTTCGACTAATTCCATTAAGTCTATGATATTATCTCCGGTTATTTCGGCTGAACGTAGTGCGTTTGAAAGAGTCGCTGAAATCTCTTCTTTGTCAAACTTTTTCATTGTCTAAAATCCTCAGACGATTTTTGAATAGGTTTTTTCAACAGACCTTTTGGTATGTTAGCAAAACAGAGGCAACGTTTCAATCGACGGCGGCGTAACTATTTGATCGCGAGGGAGCCAATTTCTAAAAGTTATTTTGACGCGTTTGTCTGGTAAAGGCGTCTTGCTCCTATTTTAACTAAACTTTTTCAACGGTTTTGGCAATTAGCTAGTAAATCCTCTTATTGGAGTTTTGGATATGGAAGAATTACTACGAATACCGGCTCAATTCTCGTTTTACGACGTTGACGAAAACGACGAAATTCTGGCGGAAAAATCGGACGGTAAGGCGGGCGCGAAACTTCCGACGTTTAGGATTGTCGCCAATACCGGGGCGCGTATGAAGATGTTTTGCGGCGACGTTGTGATCGATCTCAACGGCGTGAAGAGCAAAGCCGAACAGATTCCGATTTTGTTTGGGCATAACTCGTACAGCGCGGGCGCGGGAATTGGACACGCGACGAAGATCGCCGCCGAAGACGGCGCGATCGTGATCGAGGGGGTCGTTTCGAGGGACACGGAAGTCGCTCGCGAATTTGTCGAAAGCAGTCGGCGCGGGTTCCCGTGGCAAGCGAGCGTCGGGGGCTTTATTACCAAAAAAACGAACGTCGAGAAGGGGAAGAGCGTTTTGGTCAATGGGCGCGAAGAGACAGGGCCGTTGATTGTCGCGAACGAATTTGAATTATGGGAAACGAGCGTCGTTACTTTTGGCGCGGACGGGAATACGTCGGCGAAAGTGTGCGCGTCGTCAAGCGTTAATGATAATAGGGGAAACGAAATGGACGAACAGAAAACGATTGAAATGATCGCCGAACAGAAACCCGACGAGAAAACCGTCGAGAGAATCGACGTTCAGGCGGAACTCAATAAGTTGCGCGAGGAACAGGCGAAGGAAATCGAGCGCGTCGCGGAGATTAAAGCGCGAGCGACCGAGAATGACGACGCGCTTGTCGCCAAGGCGGTTCGCGAAGGGTGGTCGCCCGATAAGTTCGAGCTGGAATCGCTCAGGGCGAATCGCGTCGCCGCGCCGACTGTTCAGGCGCAGAATCATAAGTTGGACGCAAAGGCGCTTGAAGTGGTCGCGCTCCGCGCTTCCGGATTAATTAACGAGTCGAAATACGACGAGCAGACGCTTGAAGCCGCCGACAAGTACGCGAACGTCGGATTTCAGGAATTCTGCGAGATCGCTTGCGGTTTCAATTTGCCGCGCTATCGACGCTCTCCGTCCGATTGGCTCCACGCCGCGTTCAGCACGCAGAATTTGTCGTATGTGCTGACGCGTTCCTTCAACGCGATTTTGCTTGAAGCGTTTTACTATACGGAAAACGAGTGGCGCAAAGTCTTTAACATCGGAAGAGTCGGGGACTTTAAGACTTACGATCGATATCGCATGAATCCCGTCGACTTTATGTTCGAGCCGCTTACGGACGGCGGCAAATATAAGCACGGCGAACTTTCCGATTCGGCGTATTCCGTTCAGGCGGAAACGTTTGGGAAGATGTATAGTCTGACCCGGAAAGACATTATCAACGACGATCTTGGGGTCTTTACGGAACTGCCGCGTATGATTGGATTTGGCGCGTCGGAAACGCTTAATAAGCATTGCTGGACGAAGTTTCTTAATCCGGCTAACGACGCGGACGGCAAGTCGTTTTACCACGCCGATCATAACAACTTGAAAACTTCGTGCGCGTTGACTTTGGATAATCTTTCCGACGCGAGGGCGCAGTTTATCGAGCAGAAGAAAACCAAAGGCGCTCCGACGACCGGGGAATCGCCGCTTGGCATTCAGCCGACGTTGCTTGTCGTGCCGACGAAACTGGAAGACAAGGCGCTTATGCTTACGAGAGCGACTTGGTTTAACAACGGTTCGACGACCGATACTCCCGCCGATTACAATCCGCAACGCGGACGTTGGACGATCGTTTCGTCTCCGTACCTTAGCAATCCAAATTTCACGGGGTATAGCGCCACGACTTGGTATTTGCTCTGCGACCCGCGCCGCCTTGCCGCGTTTGAAATCAGCTTCCTTAATGGCAAGGATTCGCCGACGATCGAACGCGCCGACGCAGATTTCGACACGGAGGGCGTGCAGTTTAAGGGCTTTATCGATTTCGGAATTTCGCAACAGGATTACAGAGCGGCGATGAAATGCACCGCATGATGAGGGGATATATCTATGGCAAAACTACGACAAAACGACGGTTGT
>JAFZNK010000309.1 GCA_017550965.1 Thermoguttaceae bacterium | reverse complement strand
GACTTCCGGCGCGGCGAGCCCTAACTCGGCGCGTTTCTTCGCGACCTCTTCCTTGCGGAGAGAGTAATCGATCGATTCCGACGTCGTCTCAAGCTCGTGCTGTTTATAGAACCCTTCGAGATTCACAAAAACCGCGCGGTCGTTCGGACTTCCCGTGTGATCGAGAATACCGACGACTTTGAACGGCTCGTGAAGATCGTCGTCGCGTTGCGAACTGGTATGACCGAATCGAATTTCGTCGCCAAGTTGCAGTTTATTCTTCTTCGCGACGTTATAGCCGACGACCGCGCCGTAGAAGTCGACGTTCTTAAAGAACTCGCCCTTCTGCAACGTGTACGGCTTGCCGTCCGACTTCGTTACCGACTGGAAATACTCCGGCGTCGTCGCCACGACCGGCGAACCTTGATAGTTGTCGCCGCGCGCGATGGGAATCGCCGTCTTAACTTCGGCGGAATAGCGCGATGAACGCATGAGATCATAATATTCGTACGGAATGAGACCGACCGGATCTTGATTATAGAAAACCGAACTCAAAACGAGCTGAAGCTTGCTGCCCTTCGCGCCCACGATCAGGTCGTAGCCCTGCGCGCCCTGCTGGAATGATTTGCCAACGACCCCGTTAATGACGAGAACCGTTACGACAAGCGCGACTCCAAGCGCCATTGAAAACGCCGTCAGCGTCGACGCAAGCGCGCGATGCTCGATACTTTTCCAAGCTATTTTCCAAAGACTCATTATCGAAACGCCTTATGTTACGTTGATGATTCCAAACGATTAAAGACGGAGCGCGCCGCAACTTTACGACGCGACGCGCTACCTTCGCGTTATTCTTCCGTTTCGTCGTCGAACGCGACGTCGTCCGACAAGACCGTCGTCGTCGAGCCGAGCGTCTCCTTCTCTTCGCTCTCGATTTCGTCGCGCGGAATACGGTGCGTCGCTACGATGACGTCCCCGTCGTCGACTCGCATGAGGCGTACCCCTTGGGTATTGCGTCCCGTTACGCGAATATCGTCGACCGAGAAACGCTGAATCTTGCCGGCTGCTGTGATCGTCATAATTTCGTCGCCGTCTTCGACGCGAACAACGTCGACGACGGACCCGTTGCGTTTCGTCGTCTTTACGTCCAAAACGCCCTGACCGCCGCGACGCAACGCTCGGTACGTCACCTTAGACGGCGACCCGTCCGTTTCCGTTCCATCTTCGACAGGCTCGTCCTCCGCCTCGACCGCGACATCGATTACCGCGCCAAACGGAGAATTAGGACCGATGAGCGTGCGCTTGCCAAAGCCGTTTTCGCAGATCGTGAGCAGGTACGCGTCAGGATCCGCTATCGTCATACCGACGACTTCGTCGCCGTCCTTCAGGCGAATGCCGCGCACGCCCGACGCCGCGCGACCCATGGCGCGAACGTCCGATTGCCGGAACCGAATCACGCGCCCGAACTTCGTCGCCAGGAAGATTTCGTCCCCGTCTCGACAGACGTCGACCGCGACGAGCGCGTCTCGATCGCCCGCGACCTGTTCCTGCTCTTCCAGTTCCGCCGCCGTTTCCGGAAGATTCTCGTCTCCTTCCGCCGCAGGGTCGAGTCCGCCGCGGAGTCTGATCGCAATTATACCCTTTTTCAGCGGTCGACGATACGCCTTGAGGTCCGTCTTTTTAACGATTCCGTTGCGCGTCGCCATAATGAGGTACGAATTCTCTTGATCGAAATCGCGAACCGCGAGGCAGTTGGCGATCGTTTCGTTCTCGCCAAGTTGCAACAAGTTGACGATATTGCGTCCCTTGCCGTCGCGCGACGACGAAGGAATTCCGTAAACCTTCTGCCAGTAGACGCGTCCTAGATTCGTAAAGAACATCAGATAGCTGTGCGTGCTCGCGACGAAAAGATGGCGCACGGGGTCTTCTTCG
>JAFZNK010000308.1 GCA_017550965.1 Thermoguttaceae bacterium | reverse complement strand
CGTGTTTCCAAGTTCAAGTTCTGCGATTAACGGGAGTTCCGCCTGTTCTAAGACTGCGTTTAGAAGGTATTTCAAAACGTTCTTTACGGAATTGTCCCCAAAAATCGCCCGAAATATCAGGTCTTTATACAAATCGACCCGATTGTCTTGTTCTTCCACGGCTTTTGTCCTCTCGTACGAATTGGGCTAACGAACCCCCACTACGAGCATTATACCCTGCGTTATCGCAGTCGTCAACATAGAGACGCGTCGACAGGGCTACAGCCGACCGACGCCGGTCCGTATAATCATTCCGCTTCGGACCGCGCGGGCCAAATTTTAGGCAGAACCGTATACAAATAGATCCGCACGTCGCCGTGCCAATGTTTGCCGTCCGCCATGAGCCCGTAGAACAAGTTCTCGCCGACGCGGAACTCGTCGCGTTTCGTCATCGCCTCAATCAATCCGTTCATTGGTTCGAACGCGATATCTTGATTGCCTGTGATCGCGCAAATCGCGAAATCGTCGGGCGTATGTCCGGTCGCCGCAATCGACTCGGCGAGTTTTTCCGCCGTTTTGTCGGACGCCGTCTGGCCGCCGCGCGTTTCGATGATCCAGCTGTCGCCGCTAATCGGCACGAAATAGCGAAAATAGTCCTGTTTTTGCAAAAAGACGTTCCAGGTCGTCTCCGCGCCCATCGAGAACCCGCCGAACCCGCGCTTGTCGCGCGTCGCTTTGAGCAGGGCGTCGCTCGCGTCCCCCGCGAACGAGCGATATTTCTTTTCGACGACCGGCATAAGGTCGCGCGTCAATTCCTCGGGGAAGTTGCGCGTCAACGCGCCCAATTCGGCGAATCCGACCGAATCGCGCTCTTTCGGATAGAACGACGGCGCGACGACGATAATCGGCGCGAGCTTGCCTTCGTCGATCAGACGGTCGAGAATATTGGACAGCGGCGAAGGGCCGTCTTTGACAAAGTAGCAGGTTTGATCTTCGCCTCCCCCGTGCATGAGGTAGAAGAACGGGTAGGGCGCGTCTCCTTCGTCGTAGCCGTAAGGCAAGTAGACAAACGCGTTCTTTTCGCCGCCGGGCGTCGCGTAGGCAATTTCCTCGACGCGGCCGTGTTTCTCAATCGGTCGGTCGTAACCGGCGGGCAATTTCTCCGTAACGTCGTATCGACCGGGCAATTCGATCGCAAAGAGAGACGTCGCCGTCAGCGCCGCGATCGCCGCCAATGTTGTCGCTAATCGTTTCATGTGAGTTTCCTTTTGTCAAACAATTCGCGTAGGCGCGTTGATTTTCATGAGATTGAGTTAATTCGTTTTGTTCGGTATTTTACGAGTCCCGCGCGATTATCCTGACGTCGGGATAATCGCGAGAATAAAAGTGTCAACTTGACAAATTATTATGTTTTGACCTCGTATTTTCCCGAGTCGTTGCAATTTTCCTGACGTCAGGAAAATGGTGGACACTAAATGCTCGTTTTTATGCTTGAATCTTGTCCGGCAACATTCAAGCATAATTGGCTTAGACAAACCTGCTAACCTGGCAAGCTATTCGTCTAACATCATGTTTCCTTTTTTCGCTTTGGCTTTGAGTCTTGCCATTTCTTCTTTTTCGATCTGCTGAATACTCTTTTCCGGTTTGGGCAAATCTTCCGGCATAACGCCCCCTATTTTTCTGATAGCTGAGCGAACTTCTCTGCCAACGTTATAGTGAACGCTTGTCGCTTCCGCAGCGCCTTGAACTTTGTCCTTGCGCAGTTTTTCTTCCGTTTGAGATATTCTGAACAGATTGACAATCAATTCAGTACTGCCCATATAGTCAAGGATTTTCTGTCCAATTTCAAGTTGTTTTCTGTCGTGAATATCTTCAACGTCAAGTCCGCCGTATAATCCCATATAACCGGCATTTTGGAAGATCGCAAATTCCTCGTTGGTGATTACGCCCGCGTCGTGCGCCGTTTCCGCCAGGAGTTGGTTCCACTGTTTTATATCGCCTCGGACGACAAGTCGTCTTCTGTCTTCGTTGAGCTGATTAAAATGGTCGGCGACTTCCTGTCGGTAGGTTTGAATGGCAAAGTAGGTTTGTCCAAGCGCTATTACTTCCTTTCTTGGATCGCCGTTTTGCACGATGAGATAACATGCGTATCGGGACAGTTCATAGTCTTTAACGCTTTTAGTAGAAACGCCCGTTTTTACAATTCTTCTGACTTCAAGAAATTCTTCCAATGAGTTGTGTCCGCTGTTTTCGCAAGCGATCATCGCGCGATTGATCACTTTAGCAAAATTCTCCCATTTGTTGTAATCCAGAGCAATCGCCAATTCACGAGCGCTCCAGCATTCGGAACCATCTTCGCGAACCTTTTTTAAGTCTTCGAATTTTTTGTATTCTTTTGCCTTTAATTCGGACATGTTCTTGTTCCCCCTTCATTACAAGGAAGATCGATTTCCCCTCCAACAAAAAAAGCGCCAAAGAGCCTTTTTCGACTCCCTGACGCTTCTCTAAAAGACAAAATCAGCGCGCTTCGTTTATCGATTCTTTCGCGAGCGCGACGACGTGGTCGACGGTAAAGCCAAAGTGTTCCATCAACTTGGCGGCGGGCGCGGAATCGCCGAACGTCGTCATGCCGAGGAACTTGCCGCAGTCGCCGACCAATTTGCCCCAGCCGAGTTCGACGCCAAGCTCGACGCCAACGCGCGCTTTGACGTTTTTCGGCAGGACCGACTCGCGGTATTCCGCCGACTGTTGCGCGAAAATATCAAGGCACGGGGCGCTTACGACGCGCGCTTTAACGCCCTCGGCGGCGAGCGCGTCGGCGGCTTTGAGGCACAGTCCGACTTCGCTGCCCGTTCCGATAAGGATCGCGTCGGGGGTTCCGTCGCAGTCGGCGAGGACGTACGCGCCTTTGGCGACGCCGGCCGCGGCCGCGTATTTCGTTCGATCGACGGTCGGGAGATTTTGACGCGTAAGAACCATAACGGACGGCGTTTTTGTCAAGTTCATCGCCGCTTTATACGCTTCCGAAACTTCGTTGGCGTCCGCGGGTCGGAAGACCGCGACGTTCGGAATCGCGCGCAGCGACGCGAGATGCTCTATCGGCTGATGCGTCGGCCCGTCTTCCCCGACGCCGATCGAGTCGTGCGTAAAGACGAAGAGCGTCGGGATTTCCATAAGCGCCGCGAGTCGAATCATCGGACGCAGATAGTCGGCGAAGACGAAGAACGTCGCGCAGTAGCCGCGCAAGCCGCTCAGAACCAGACCGTTGGCGATCGCGCCCATGGCGTTTTCGCGCACGCCGAAATGGATGTTGCGCCCGACTTGTTTCGGCCCGAATTCGCCCGCCGCTTCGTCTTTGAGCCACGTGTTGTTCGACGGCGCGAGGTCGGCGGAACCGCCGACGAGCCACGGAAGTCCGGCGGCGAGCTGATTCAGAACTTTGCCGCTCGACGCGCGGCTGGCCATGCCTTTTTCGTCGGCGGGGAACGCTTCGAGGGGCTTGTCCCAGCCTTCGGGGAGCTTGCCGGCGAAGATCGCGTCGAGTTCTTTGGCAAGATCTGGGAATTCCGCGCGATACTTCTCAAACGACGCGTCCCACGCGGCGGAGAGTTCCGGACCGCGCTTGCCTAGATTGTTCGCGAACTGCGCGTAAACGTCGTCGTCGCAAGCGAATCTGACGTCGGGATCCATGCCGTAGAATTTCTTCGCGCCCGCGATTTCGTCGTCGCCGAGCGGAGCGCCGTGCGCGGACTCTTTGCCCGCTTTCGTCGGGGCG
>JAFZNK010000041.1 GCA_017550965.1 Thermoguttaceae bacterium | reverse complement strand
CGGGTCGATTTGTATAAAGACCTGATATTTCGGGCGATTTTTGGGGACAATTCCGTAAAGAACGTTTTGAAATACCTTCTAAACGCAGTCTTAGAACAGGCGGAACTCCCGTTAATCGCAGAACTTGAACTTGGAAACACGTTTAAGTTGCCGACCTTCTACGGCGGCAAGTCGTCGATCATGGATATTCACGCGATCGACGAGACGGGTCGGCATTTCGATATTGAAATGCAAGTTCAGCCCGAAAAATATTTTGGCGAACGTCTGTTTTACTATGGAGCCGGCATGTATGGATCCGGCCTCGAACAAGGGAAGGGATACTCGAAACTTCCGAAAATAGTTTGCGTGGCGTTCATCAATTTTCCTCTGAGCGATCAGAAGCCGGACGTCTGGTTCGACAAGTGGCAAATGTGTTCCACGTTGGGCACGGGGCTTGGCACGGACAAGATGACGAATATTTTCATTCGTCTTCCGCGCGTGGCCAATAACGAATTGTCGCCGCCAGACACATACAGGGGCCAACTTGCCTATTGGGTCAAAATTTTGTCTTCGTATTCCAACTTGACGGACGAAGAGAAGCTGGAGCTTATCAAGTCGACGAAGGGGTTCGACGAACTTGAACAAAGAATCAAGTATTATTTCGGAACAGAGGAGGGGAAGAAAGTGTTTTTTGCGCAACGAGAATTAGATTCATGGGCCGAGGATATTCGGGAAAGCTCTTACGAAGAGGAACATAAGGCGCGTTGTGAAGCGGAACGCCAACGCGACGAAGAACGACGAAGACGCGAGGAAGAACAACGTCTATACCGAGAACGACAGAAAAAGTTGTTCGTCAGTATTTTCAACGGCAGATTTGGCGCAGACGCCGTATTGCCAGAAAATTGGGCGGAAGATCGTTCCAGCGACGAACTTGACGCGCTAACTATTAAGATTTCCGAGTGCGACAATTTGCAAGAGGCGTTGGCGGCGCTGGAAAAGTAATGCGCCGCCTCGTTTGCCTGCAGCATACGCGCGACAAAGCGCGCTTCTGCTTGCGGCTCCAATTTTGCGGGCGACTTCGCGCCCTACCGCTTACGGCTCTTAAATCGTCGCGGCTCTCGCGGCGCTTCGACAATGCGTCGCGTCTGGCGTTTATCGCCTCCCGGCGACGCTCGGTCGTCGGGGAGACGCGCGTTCTATTCTTGAAGGTATGCGTCGGCGGAACGGACTTCTCCGTCGACTAAGATCTGAAAATCTCTATCTTGCGAATCAAAATCGAGTTTTCCGTTTTCGTCGATTAGAATTGGGAACGGCGCGACGATTCTTTTGCCGTCGACGTCTTTGACGTAAACGTCGACATGGCGGCCGTCCAGTTGCCAGCGAACTTTATGGAGCGCGCAAGGGTTGATATTGAGCGGGTTGCGTTGTTGCGCTTCAATATTGAACGAGTCGGGAACGAGCCCCGCGAACTTGCCGGTCGGGTATTCCTGCCGTTCCGCGCTCGCGACGATTCCCTCGGCGATTTTGCGCCAGTCGAGCGCGTCGTCGTATTGCGACAGGCGAAGAAGCGCTTCGGCGTAGTTGAGTCCGCACCATTGCACCGGGGTTCCAATCCAACACGGCGCGATCCAGTTCGTCGTGCCGAAAACGGGAATCGTCGCGTAGAGCATAACGTCGTCGTCCGTAAAGGATTCCAATCGCCACAGATAGACGAACGGCAGTCCCGAGATCGCCCAACGTCGCGCCTGTTCGAGATAGCGCGCGTCCCCCGTCGCTTCGTACGCGAGCGTATTGGCGAACGAACAATGCCCCGAAGCGACTATGTCGGGCGTATGCAGCGAGATTTCCCACGTTTGCGCGCCGCGCGGGGTCTTGAGCGTGTTGACAAACTCAAGCCCTTTGAGCCCCGCTTCGAGCGAGTCTTCGTTTCCGGTCGGTCGCCAATGGTCCAGAAGTCGATAGACGTATTGCCCGCAGTCGCCCGAGGCGTAGTCGACCGAACTGCCTCGCAGATACTTGCCCGAATAGCGAAACGAGCCGTCTTCTTTCTGGCGTTTGCGAATTTTTTCCGCTTCGCCGTTGATCCAATTGGACAATATGTCGCCGCGCTTCAAGACGAGCAGCGACGCGTAGTTGCGCAGATGCGCTCCGGCTATATTAACGCGCGGCGTCTCCGGGATCTTTCCGGACAGTTCCCAGATTGTCGAGAGAAAATCGCTTCCGTAACTAACGTAGTCCGGATCCAGACCAGACCCAACCGCCGAACCCCAGCCGTTTTTCAGTTTTAGCGCGGGGCCTTCAAACGCCGCCAGATGAAGCGCGTTTTCTTCTTCGCTCGTTCGAGGGCGGGGCGGAACGTCGGGGAGCCCGATTTCGCGCGTCGCCCGGAGGATCGTCTCCTCAATCGGTTCAGGATCGCTAAACAGAAGTTTTCCCGTTAGTTGCGATCCGACGACGTTGAAGCGCGACGAGGTTTCGTCCCCGTCGAGAAAATCCGGAACGGCGAAATTGACTTGCGTCGCGGCGGGGTTCCAGAGAAGCGTTGCAGAACAACGTTCGGTCGTAATCGCCGCGTACGGCGCGGTTACTTGCGTCGGCTTGGGCGCGTAACGCGCGCGTTCGTCGGGATTAACGTCGGCCGTCGACGAACTGCGCTCCCCTTGTTCGAGATATTCTACGCCCGGCAGAACCGCCTGAACCATGTCGCCGAGAACGCGAACGATCGGCGCCTGAACGTCTCGCGGCGAATTGAGTTCGAAGTTAAGTTCTTCTCCGTCAATATGAAACGTCAACGAACCGCGTTTGAATCCGACGGTATAATCGCATCGAATTGCTTCGTCCGCCTGGCGCAATTCGAGCGCTTCGATTTTGTCAAAGTCCGAGCGTAGCAAAGGCGCGAGAACCGCCAAGCGCGTTCCGTCGTCTTTACGAACGATTTCCGCGCCGCTCGCGTCCGGAGCGAATCGGACGATTAACGCGTCGGAACTCAACGTCGGCCAGTCGGCGCGGTTTGTTTGATCGAGAACGTCTTCATGAAACGCGTAGAACGTGTGCTTTGTCGACGCGCCCGACTTTTCCCGCGCCGCTTCGACTTCAAGCGATTCGAAAGGACGCTTCTTGGGAAAACGAAGCGTTTCCTCGACTTGCGCGACGTCGGCTTCGAGCGGTTTAACGATCGTTTCGTCGCCCGAACGGATCGTAAGTCGGTCGTCGCCGCGATCGACGCGCGTTACGCTTAGACGAAGAGCGCCGTCGACGCTAGAAAATACGCCGAATTTTAGCGGGTTATAATCCAGTTGAACGAGTTCGATTTTTTCGACCTCGTTGAGTCCGGCGTCGAGTCCAAGATCAAAGCGCAACTGCTTCAAAACGCTGGACGTGCGCATCGGAACGACGTATTCGCGCGACGCGCCCGATTCGTCCATGGTGAAACGCGTCGCGCGCGTCTCGTCGTAGTCGGGATTATCGCGTTCGGCCGAAAAGATTTGCGTGAACCCGGTCGTCGTGCGTCGTCCCGTCAATTTAACGAGAAAGTCGCCGGAGATTTCGTATTGTTCGAGCGTCGGACTGAAGAAATACGGATCGGAGCCGGACGACGTCGCGACGAGCCCCGAATCGGACTGCGAGAGCGTTACGCTCGGCCCCTGCGTCCAGCCGTCAATTGATTTCGTGAAATCGAAAACGGCGACGGCTCGCTCGCCGACAAGTTCTTTGGGAATGACGTCGAGCGGCGGATATTCTTGCGCTAACGCGTTGAAAACGCAAGCGAAAAGGCATGTCGCCGCGACGACGGCGATTAAACGACGACGAATCATAACGTTGTTCTTTCTAAGGAGTTTCAATGTCGTTCTTTTCTTTGAGTCGTTCGGCGCGCCACGTGTCGACGGCTTCGCGAATCGCTTCGCCCGTTCGCGTGGAAATTGTTCTAAATTCCGCGCCCTGATACAGATAGACCGACTGGTCGCCGACGTAGGCGTTCATTTCGTCCCAAGGCGAATTGCAATATTCGTATCGACCGAGCAGCGCGTAGAACATCCACCCGTCAAGGTTGTTTTGTACGGACGTCTGCATCGGGCCGAACATGTCGCCGGGCGCGCCAAGCGCTTTTTCCCCAAAGCACGGCGTTGTGTACGTTAAGCGAATCGCGTATTGTCTTCCTTCGCCGTGAAGCTCTTTTTGATACGTCTCGTTTCCGCCTCCGTTTTGCCAGAAATGGTCGGCGTAGGGGCAATAGCAGTCGACGTACGGAAGCATCTTCAGGTCGCTGTCGGCGGGCGCGCCCCAAAGTTCGCCGGGATTACACCATACGCGCACGCCGGGCGCCGCTTCTTTGAATTTTTTGGCTAGTTCGACCCAGGCGTCCGACATGCTCGCGCCCGGCTCGTCCATAAAGCTCCACGCCCAGTCGTCGTGCGAATAACCGTAGTCCTTAAAGCTCTTTTCGACTTGCGCGACGTGCTCGGGAGAAACGTCGCCGTCGTTGAGTCTGACGAATAGTTTTATACCGTATTTTTTCGCGACGTCCGACGGAACGATCAGGTCGTTGATCACGTTTAACCCGAGTCGTTTAAACGTTTCCCAGCAGGAAACCTGCTCGTACGGGGCGCTCCATCCTCCGACGTACGGGACGGGCGCGGAACGCAAGTCGACCTTGCGCGTTACGTTGAACTCGACGGTCTTTTCGCCGAGCTTCAGCGCGATCTTTTCGTCCTTCGATTCGACGTCGCCGTTGAACGTAAGCC
This sequence comes from Thermoguttaceae bacterium, assembly GCA_017550965.1. Lineage (GTDB taxonomy): Bacteria > Planctomycetota > Planctomycetia > Pirellulales > Thermoguttaceae > RUG369. The sequence continues at coordinate 10,843 of JAFZNK010000041.1, read as the reverse complement.
ACAATCCGACCGTCTGTTGAGGCGGGATCGTAATCGACTTGCGCTCCAGAAGCGGATGCGGCGCCCAGCCGAATTGCGGAGAGAGCGTGAACGCCTGGAGTCGGCATGAAAGCAAATTCGCCGCGTCGTCGACAATTTCCGGCTCGATCGTTTGCGGCTCGTCTCCTTCGTTGCGAATCAGGAGCGAATACGATTTCTGAGCGCCGTAGGGGAGTTCGACGTCGAGCGGCTTGTCGATCGTTTCGCCCGACTTGGGCGCCGACAGGCGCGTGAACCCCGCCCAGGGATCCGACGTCCAGAACGTCAGGTCGTTAACGTCGCTTGTCGGAACGATTTCGCCCTGTCCTTCGGGGGAGAAGTTCGCCGCGTTCGTGACGATCAGACAGTCGTAGCGGCGATACGTCAAACCGGGTCCGTATTCTTTCCAAAGCGTCAACTTGACCTCGCCCGCCGGGAGTTCCGCTTTTGTTTCGACCCATTTAAGTCCTGGCGATTTCTTGTTTTCCTCTTCGTCGGCGCAGAACGTCGTTTCCGTCTTCTGGCCGTCCGCGCCTTCGATCGTCAAATGGTATTCGGCAAGATAGCCGGGCAAATCCAAAACGCGCGACCAGAACGAATACGCGCCCGCCTTCGGGACGTCGAGCGTGTATTCCGCTTCGACGAGTCCGTCTCCGTAACTGGCGATGAGGACCTGACCGCCGGACGCGTCGGCGTTTCCTTCTTTCCACCAGCCGTCGACGACGTTGAAGTCTTCTCCTTCGATCTTCTTAATAAACGCGTCTTTAGGGAAGGAGTCGAGGAATTCCTGGAATCGGATCTTTTCGTCCCGAATTTGGCGCGGGGTTCCGATCAGATTGGAATCCGGATCGAACGCCGTCAGCGCCGCCATCCTTCTTCCTTCGACGCCTTCGAGTTTGTAGTCGGCAAGGTCGGCGAAAAGAGCGTCGCGCCATTCTTTCCACAACGCGAGAAGCTCCGGGTTTGTCTCGCCGACGACGGGGCGCAGTTCCCAAAGCTTGGCGAGCGAACGCGCTTGTTTCGACGGACTCTGGAGCGCTTTTGTCGGCGGAGTCGGAACGGCGATCGGCTCTTCGGTCAAAACGACCGACGCGATTCGGCGCGGCGCGAACGGCCCGTCGTGGATCATGCCCGCGATCGTAACGGTTCGCGCGCCCTTTTCGAGCCAGATCATCGGCGTCGATTCCCAGAGGAACCCAGTCGGTTCGTCGCGACGATTTGGCAACGGATCGTTGACGCGGCCCATCTCCGCAAAGTCGAATTTCCACGAGAAGACGTCTTGAACGACCGCCTGATTCGGGCCAGTCAGGTCCGCGACCTTAGCGTCTTCGACGCGCGCGTAAAAAGACGCCGTCGAACCCTGGTCGTGGTAGTATTCGGTCCAGAGTCGATAGTAGCCCGACTTCGGGATCGTAACGACGACGCGCGTCGCGCCGCCCCCGTGTCCGCTTGGATACGACGCGACCGCGCGATCGGCGATCGTTTCGACGCCCCAGCCGTTTATCGCGGGGAAGTCGGCTCCGTTAATCCAGACAGCGGCGATATTTTTCGGGACGGCGGAGGAGCGGCCGAGTTCGTTGTTCGGCTTGCACGCGAGGAGTTTTGCGCGGAAGTCTTCGTGTTCTTTCGCGTAGTAGTAGAAATGTTTAAACGACGTGAGAGCGCTGCCGAGCGTCGTCCAATTGAGCTCGTTGGGTTCGTCGTCGATTGCAAACGACGCGGGACACATAAGCGCTAACGCAAGGAGCGCAAGGAATAATCGACGGATTCTGGTCATGGACGTTCTTTGCCTTGGTTAAAGGGTGAATCGAGAACGGGTCGCCGACGATTATACCATTTTATATGACGAAATATAGCGTTTTTTGAAGATTGGCGTATTTTTTAGCGCGTATCGCGACTGCGACGTTTAAAGCACGCGACGCCGGGCGTAAGAAAGAACGAATGATTTTTCGAGAAGCGTCCCGCGCGTAGCGCGGATAGCCGTCGCGCGATCGCGACGGAATCGGGCGTAAATCCGATTCAAAAAGCGCGGCGTTTAAGCGGGTCCGCAAGCCGGAGACGCCAATCTCCGGATGAACAGGCGTTTTGGTCTTGCGCTGATTTGAGAAATCGCTTGTTTTGGCGCCGCGTTGTTCAAGAGAAATTGTGTTGACGGATATTCGTCTATCTACGCGGCCGCAGGGCTCCGAGGCACAAGTATCAACGGTTGATATGCCGAGGCCGCCGCCGGACTCCGGGGCAGAGCCGACCAACGGGAGGCGGTTCTAAAAGCCCCTGCGTCCTTTAGAAGGCGGCTTGCGAACTGGAGTTTGGGCGTAGTGTTGATTTGAGAAATCGTATGTTTTGGCGTCGCGTTGCTCGTAGATTTATTCTTCGCCTAGCCAAATCTCCACGTCGACGACGGGGATTTCGATAAACTTGGCGATACGCTCGACCGCCCAGCCTTCCAGACGAAGCTTTTTGGCGACGTCTTTTTTCTCTTCGAGCCGCCCTTTTGCGAGGGATTTCTTCTCCACCGACTTATTGTATCTCTCTCGTTGGACTTCTTCGTCAAATAGTCTTTGCACCATAGTAATCACCTCGTTTTTATGCTTCTGAAAATATTCCGCAAGATAGCCTTTTTCAATACAAATTCGAATCGTTTCCTGAATGCAACGAACGCTTCTCCCGTATATTATTCGCTGCTCGTTAAATACTTTGCAAAAACCGATATACTCTCCGTAAATCGTGCCGTCGATCGTATCGAGAACCGTTATCTCCAAGTCGAGCGAACCGAGTCCGCCAAAACACTTTTCCTTTAAGGAGAGCTTCTTCGGAACGTCTTTAGGTCCGGTGTAAACGACGTAACACTCTACTGGCGGCAATTTCAGAGCGGCGGAGTCGTGTTCGTCCAGCCCCAGGTCGTCGATGTAGCGGCGACAGGTCGCGGAGACGTAGAAAAACATTCGTAGCGGTATGTTTTCACACCAGTCGCTTTGAGCCTCGACTAGCATAATCAGCTTGTTTCCGACGGTAAAGCCCAGATCGTTGCAAAGTGTGTTGACAAACGTCGATTCGAGCGTTCTTATCTCGATATCTTCGATTTTCGCGTCTTTGTCTTCCGGATGAAGATCTTTGTACAGACGAAAGACATACGATTCGTCGCTGAACAAATCGACGAACACGCTGTCTTTTGTATTTCGTTTGGTTGTTTCTTCAGTCATGGTTTTACCCCCGCGTTCCTCCCCTTTCGCTCTATTATAGTATGAGAAAGGAATCGACGTCAAGAGCTTCAAAAACAAAAAGATTTCGGGTTGATATTTCGAGAAGCGTCCCACGCGCAGCGCGTATAGCCGTCCCGCAAAAGAAAAAGGGTTGCGAACGAGCGGTTCGCAACCCTTTTTACGTTAAGGCGAAGCGATTACGCGACGCGTCACATCATCGCCAGGAACTGCGAGGCCAACACGACCAGCACGAGCGCGACGGGGTAGGTCGCGGCGTAGGCGGCGGCGACGTCGTCGGTTTTCGCGGTGTTGATGAGCGCGCCAAGCGCCGGGGTGGAGGTCATGCCGCCGGTGATGGAGCCGAGGTTGTTGAGCATGCACAACTTGACGATCTTGCTCGCGACAAAGTAGCCCAGGAGCATCGGAACGAGTTCCATGATCGCGCCGTAGACGAACAGGATGAATCCGTATTCCTTAACGTCGTGAACGAACCCCGCGCCGCCGGGCACGCCCGCGCCGATGAGGAAGAAGACGAGTCCGAATTCGCGGAACGACTTGAGGAAGTCGGTCGAAATCTTCAGGCTGATCGGTCCAAGACGTCCAAAATGTCCGAGAATCAGGCCCATGATCAGCGCGCCGCCCGTGTTGCCGAGCGAGAAGTTCGCGCCGCCGGGAAGCGGAACGTAGACTTTGCCGAGCAGGACGCCGAGAATAATCGCGAGCGCGAACGGACCAAGCCCGATCGGGTCGAGTTTCAAAAGATTTTCGGGAAGTCTGCGATCGACGACGATTTCGCCCGCCGCCTGCATCTTCTTTTGCTCCTCGGCAATGTCGGCGCGGAGAAGCTTCGGAACGAGCTGGACGAACAAGACGACTCCGACGACTCCGAACGGATACCCGATCGCGTGGCCGACGGTGCAGCGGTCGACGAGCAGGTTCTGAATCTCTTCGACCGACAGCGACGACAACTCGGGGTGTTCCAGCATGTACGTGTCGAAGACGCCCGCGTTCATGTACGCGTCGCACAACGTCGGACTGGCGTTTTGTAGCACTTCGTTCGCGGCGGCGAAGCCGGGCGTGGTGGTCAGGGAGCCGGAAAGAATCCCGACGAGCATCGCGGCGTCGACGTCGGTGAACTTGATAAGCGCGGCGCATGTGAGCGCGGCGGTTCCAATGATGACCAGCCCGAGAAGCGCGTACGATTTGTAGTTCTGTTTGAGGTTCTTGAAGAATTTCGGACCCGCGATGAACCCGACGCTCGTGACGAAGCACAACAAGCCCAGGTCGCTTACGAGCTTCATCGACGTCTTCATCTTCGCTTCGTCGACGGTGACGAGCCCGATTTGGTGCAGGAGCGAATCGTTGGCGCAGCCGAAATGACCGAACACCAACGCGATAAGGAACACGCCGGCGGTGCCCAGGCCGACGCCTTTAATTTCGATTTTGCCGAGCAGATAGCCGACGACCGTGATGAGAAAGACGAGGAACAAAATATTGGCGAACGGGGCCATAAAGACTTTGGCGAGGTATCCTTTTTCCGCCTTTTTCTCTTTCGGCTGTTCGGCGGGCTGAGGGGCGGGTTCGGCCGTTTGCTCGGGGGCGGGTTCGGCGGCGGGGGCCTGCGCGGCGTCGGCCGCTTCCGCGACGGCGCTTTCGGCGACAGGTTGTTCGGCGGGGTTTTGTAAAGCGGCGTGCGCGCCTTGCAACGCGCAAACGCACAACGCCGCGAAGAGTATCGCGGCGGCAAATTTCAACGATCCAATTTTAAATAACACGGGGAGCGTCTCCAACAGTTCTGTAAGCGTTTTGTTCTTTTTGTTCCGGGACTTCGTAAAGAGCCGGAACGCGTTTTGTTCTTGGGCGACTAAAACGACGATATAAAAGGCGCGAAGTTCCGGTCGACAAAACGTCGACCAACGAGAACCGCGCGCCTGTTCTTATGCGAACGCGACGGTTCGCGTTAGTCTTGCAATTTCGCGAGCAGGAATTCGCGATTGAGGCGCGCGATATGCGCGATCGAGACGCCTTTGGGGCATTCGGCTTCGCACGCGCCGGTGTTCGAGCACGCGCCGAATCCGAGTTCGTCCATCTTGGCGACCATCGCCTTGGCGCGACGCGCGGCTTCCGGACGGCCCTGCGGCAATTTCGCGAGCGCGGAGACGCGCGCGGCGACGAACAACATGGCGGAGCCGTTTTTACACGTCGCGACGCAGGCGCCGCACCCGATGCACGCGGACGCGTCCATCGCTTCGTCGGCGTCTTTCTTGCTGATTTGAATCAGGTTGGCGTCGGGCGCTATGCCGGTGGTCGAGACGAACCCGCCCGCCTGGAGGATCTTGTCGAACGCGTTGCGGTCGACGACGAGGTCTTTGACGACCGGGAAGGCGGCGGAGCGCCACGGTTCGACGGTGATCGTGTCGCCGTCCTTGAATTTGCGGCAATGGAGCTGACACGTGGTGATTTCGTCGTCCGGACCGTGAGGTCGCCCGTTGATATACAGCGAGCACATGCCGCAGATGCCTTCGCGACAGTCGTGATCGAACGCGAACGGCTCTTTTCCCTCGCGAATGAGCTTGTTGTTCAGGATGTCGAGCATTTCGAGGAACGACGTGTCCGGGGAGATACCGTCGATATGGTAGGTCTCAAAATGACCTTTCGCTTTTGCGTTTTTCTGACGCCAAACTTTAACGGTGAATTTCATTGTTCTTCAATATCTGTATCGAGTAATGATCGGTAATTTGACAAGTTCACGAAACGACGCGCCGACTGAAATCAGTCTTTGTAGTTGCGCGTCGCCAGTTTGACTTCTTCGTAAACCAACGGTTCTTTGTGGAGTTCGGGGTCTTTGTCTTCGCCCTTGTATTCCCACGCGGAGACGTACATATAATTGACGTCGTCGCGGAGCGTTTCGCCCTCGGGCGTCTGACTCTCTTCGCGGAAGTGCCCGCCGCACGACTCTTTACGGTTGAGCGCGTCGAGCGCGATGAGTTTGGCGGTTTCAAGGAAGTCGACGAATCGATTCGCCTTTTCGAGTTCCTGATTGAATTCTTTGTCGGTTCCGGGGACGAGGACGTCTTTCCAGAATTCTTTCTTAAGATCTTCGATCATGCCGAGCGCTTTTTTGAGCCCCGCTTCGTTGCGCGCCATGCCGACGTATTCCCACAAGATGTGGTAGAGCTTCTTATGAAGTTCGTCGACCGGCTGCTTGCCTTTGACGGCGAGAATCTTCTTGAGACGCGCTTTGACCGCGTCTTCCGCTTCTTTGAACGCCGGATGATTGACGTCGGTTTTCGGCGTTTGAATTTCGTGCGAGAGGTACGCGCCGATCGTGTACGGCAGGACGTAATATCCGTCCGCGAGCCCTTGCATGAGCGCCGACGCGCCGAGGCGGTTGCCGCCGTGGTCGCTGAAGTTCGCTTCGCCGATCGCGTACAGGCCGGGGATCGTCGTCTGGAGTTCGTAGTCGACCCAGATTCCGCCCATCGTGTAGTGGATGGCGGGGAAGATCATCATCGGTTCTTTATAAGGATCGACGTCGGTGATCTTTTCGTACATCTGGAACAAGTTGCCGTAACGTTCGCGAATGACGTCGATTCCCAGACGCTTGATCGCGTCGGAGAAGTCCAGGAAGACGGCCAGGCCGGTCTCGTTGACGCCGAAGCCCGCGTCGCAACGCTCTTTAGCGGCGCGAGACGCGACGTCGCGCGGAACCAGGTTGCCGAACGCCGGATAGCGGCGTTCGAGGTAGTAGTCGCGGTCTGCTTCCGGGATTTGCGACGCTTTAATTTGCTTTTTGCGGAGCTTTTCGACGTCTTCGAGCTTCTTCGGAACCCAGATTCGACCGTCGTTGCGCAGCGATTCGGACATCAACGTCAACTTCGACTGCTGTTCGCCGTGAACCGGAATGCACGTCGGGTGAATTTGGACGTAGCACGGATTCGCGAAGCACGCGCCCTTGCGATAGCATTGTATCGCGGCGGACGAATTGCTGTTCATCGCGTTGGTCGAGAGGAAGTACGCGTTGCCGTAGCCGCCGGTCGCGAGAACGACCGCGTGCGCGCCGTAACGTTCGATTTCGCCCGTCTCGAGGTTGCGGACGATAATTCCCTTGGCTTTGCCGTCGATAACGACCAGATCGAGCATTTCGCGACGGTTGTACGATTTGACGGTTCCCGCGGCGATTTGCGCGTTGAGCGACGCGTACGCGCCGAGCAGGAGCTGTTGCCCGGTCTGACCTCGGGCGTAGAAAGTACGGGAAACTTGCGCGCCGCCGAAGGAGCGGTTCGCGAGCAAGCCCGCGTAGTCGCGCGCGAAAGGCACGCCCTGCGCGACGCATTTGTCGATGATCATATTGCTGACTTCCGCGAGACGGTAGACGTTCGCTTCTCTTGCGCGGAAGTCGCCGCCTTTGATCGTGTCGTAGAAGAGGCGGTAGACGGAGTCGTTGTCGTTGCGGTAGTTCTTCGCGGCGTTGATGCCGCCCTGCGCGGCGATCGAGTGCGCGCGGCGCGGGCTGTCGGAGATGCAGAAGACTTTGACGTTATATCCGAGTTCGCCGAGCGTGGCGGCGGCGGACGCGCCTCCAAGACCGGTTCCGACGACGATGATTTCCAACTTGCGTTTATTGGCGGGGCTCACGACCTTGACGTTCGACTTGTAACGCGTCCATTTTTCGGCCAGCGGCCCTTCCGGAATATTCGATTGCAACTTTATTTCAGACATGGCTTTATGCTTTTTACTATCTTATTATGCGAGCAGAGCGTCGAAGCGCCGCGCGTCGCTCTTGAATTCAAATGAAAACCGAAGGATTCGCGCTCTAATCGCACCAACCGCAATAGACGCAAACCGGAACGAGGGAATAGCCGAGGAAAATCACGGCGGCGTAAAGTTTCGCCAGGCATTGCAGACGCGGAAGCCAAACGGAGTTGTTCAAACCGATCGTCTGAAACGCGCTCCAGAACCCGTGGGAAACGTGATAATAGATCGCGCAGAACCAGGCGACGTACAGAACGCAGTAGTAGAGTCTGAACGGCGATTTACGGAAGAGATTGACGAGAAGATCGTACGCGTTTTCGCCCTCTCCGCCGATAAAGTGCTGGAGTTGCATATGCGCCCAGAAATTGCAGAGGTGAAGAAGGAGGAAGCAGATCACGATAATTCCGAGGGCGAACATGTTCTTCGAGGCCCAGGACGTCGCTTTCGTTTTATTGGGAACGCAATAGGCAATCTCGCGCGGACGAGCCGTCCAGTTGTTGAACTCGATGAACATCGAGAACAAGATGTGGACGATAAAACCGCCCGCCAAAACGGGAACCATGATCTGCACGAGCAGGTTCGTGTCCATAAAGGCGCAAACGCTATCGTAGAGTTCGCGGGAAATGAGCGCCGCAAAGTTCAGCGCAAGATGCAGTGCGAGGAAAATCAGTAAGAACAAGCCGCTGAGGCTCATTATCAGTTTTTTACCGATTGACGAACAAAGAAAGTTTATCATGGTCTCGTATTGTAAAACTCTGCGGCCAGACGCTCGATCGCATCGTGTGCGAACGTCTCGCCTTGCGTCCAGGGACTGACGACAAAAAACGCGCCGTAACGCGACTTTGCCTCCAACGTTATCCGAAGCCAAGCGTCGCTCGTTTTCGATAACTCCGTTTCTTTAAAGCGGCCGTCGTTCTCCGCTTTAATCGATAAAAGTTTATCGTTTTTAGCATACATGGATTTTGGAGTTTGTCAAGGTAATCTGGGGGGACTTGGCTGGGACTTTGATAAAAGCGTAGTGGTTATAACGGTTGTAACGGCTAACTTGCGCGGCGTCGGTTATGGCGGCGATTTTGAAGCGTCTTTGTTGGAAGAAGCGCGCCGGACGATAAAAAAACCGTTATTTTTTTCAGAACGTTGCGAGTCGGTTTTCAAAGCGGTATAATGAATCGACGTCGTCGACGCGAGACTTTTGATTTGCGCGCCGACGTTTGGACGCTCTTTACCGTTAAGGCGATTTCACGGTCGAGCGGAACACAGATTTTTGCCGGCAGTTATTAGAAAGCGAGACCCGATCCCATGAAAAAAGTATTGTTGCTCTTATCGTTCTTTTGCGTTTCGACCGCCGTTCTGGCGCAGGACGCCGATCGACCGACGACCTACGACCCCGACGCGACGGCCGAGTCGCTCGGTCTTGAACCGTTTGTCGTTCCCGACGGTTTCTTTCCGCTCTTTCCGTGGGATCACCTCGACAGCTGGGGCGACAAGTACCAGCCGATGGAGGAGGGAATTAAGTCGATGGCCGAATGCGAGTTCACCATGTCGGCGTTTGTCGGGGACGAACGCGGCGTGAAGATCGCCAAAGAAAACGGGCTGAAATACATCTATAAGTTGCCGCTCGAGACGTTTGATCAGCGCGAATTGTCCGAAGAAGAGATTCAGAAGAAATGCGACGCGATCGACGCCATGATTAAAGAAAAGGTCCAGTCGACCAAAGACGACGCCGATTGCGTCGGGTATTTCCTCCGCGACGAGCCGGGCGCGTTTTGCAATCGTTCCTTAGCCGCCGCCGTCGAAGCGGTTAAGAAATACGCGCCGGGCAAACTCGCGTATATCAACTTGTATCCCGGCTACGCGTCGACCATCGGCGCGGACGTCGATTCGCAGCTGGGAACGTATTCGTTCCGAGAATATCTCGAACGCTTCGTTCAGGAAGTCAAGCCGCAATTCCTGAGTTACGACAACTATATGGTCGAATATTCCGAGGACCTGCGCAATATCGAACGCGGAATCAGCCATTTCGAGGACCTGTTCGAAGTTCGCGACGTCGCGTTGAAATACAACCTGCCGTTCTGGTATATCGGAAGCAGCTTGTGCATTCAGGAACAGTCGACGCCTCCGACCGCCGAACGCTACGCGTATCAGATGTACACCGCGCTCGCCGCCGGCGCCGAAGGACTCACGTGGTTCCTCTATTATCCGCTTGGCTGGAAAGAAAGTCCGATCGACGAAAACGGCAAGAAAACGATTTCGTGGCAGTATATGCGCGATATTAACGAGCAGATGAAAGCGCTCGGAACTTATTTGCAGGGCTATCGTTCCACCGAATGCGGTCTCACGCCCTTTGACGGAGAGAATTTGCCGGAATTGCCCGCGCTTCCGCAAAACGTCTTAAAGAACGTGAAACTCGCGTTCTCCGGGTTCGCAAGCAATTACGGAACCGAGCCTAAATTGATGATTGGCGAATTCGCGCAGAAAGACGGCGACTCCGTCGCGGCGCTCGCCGTCAATTTGAACACGACCGCTTCCGTTAAAGTAACGTTCGATTTGCCCGAAGGTTACAAGACGGTCAAAGTCGTCTCGCCGATCGACGGTTCCGAAACGGTCGCCCCCGAAAAGGCGATGAAAGACGGTTTCTGGATCATTCCCGGCCACGGCAAGTTGTTCGTCTTCGAAAAATAGCAAGCGGTAGCGCGACGCGTTGATTTAACGCTTCCTCAGCCACGCGACGCTTCGCCTCAAGTTCGCGAGCCGCCTTCTAAAGGACGCAGGGGCCTTGTGCCCCGGAGTCCGGCGGCGGGTAGTACAATGCGCCGCGTCAACACACAATTACTTTGTCGCGCGTATGCCGCCGGCAATTCCGCGCG
>JAFZNK010000307.1 GCA_017550965.1 Thermoguttaceae bacterium | reverse complement strand
CGACGCCCGTTTCGCCTTCGCGCTGACGTTCCAGACTGATCGGCAAATCGATCGCCCCGTGGTTGAGGTTGTAAAGGAGCGTTCGACGTAAAAATTCAGGTCCACGCGTAGGATCGTCGGCCTCTTCCGGGTTGTGGTAGTGATAACCGGTGAGTTGAACGATTTTGCCGGGGCCGGTCGGACCGGGAATGAGTTCCAGACGATGATCGACCGCTTCGGTAAATTCGCCGAGAGCCTGCACGTCGGCTCCCCCGCTGGAGCTGGAAGAACTCGAAGAACTACTCGAGGAACTGCTCGACGAGCTACTGGAGCTGCTCGAAGATTTTGAACTTGACGAGGAGGAACTGCTCGACGAACTGCTGGAGCTGCTCGATCCGGAACCGCCCTTGGTGTCCGATTTGGGAATGAACCCAAACATTTCTTCCAGCGAAGGCTTCGCGGGCTCTTCTTTGGACGCGGTCGACGAAGCCGAGCCGGTAGAGGCGGTCGAAGAATCGGCGCTCGCGTCGTCGGTCGACGCGTCGCCGGATTCAGTCGTCGCGTCGGCTGTCGTCGTATCGTCGGCGCTCGCGTCCGTCGACGCCGCGTCGGCGGAACCAGCCGTCGAACCGGCGGCGGTCGTCGTCGATCCTGCGGAATCCGCGCCTTCTTCCGGAACGAGACTGTTTCCTTCGGCGTCGATGTCGAACCACGTCGCTTCGATATCGTCGATATAGTACCAGCGACGAACTAGTTCAAACCATTCGCTAAGGTCTTCAAGGTCTTGAACTTCAATGTTATTGACGTAAACGCGATTCTGATGGTGAATCGCTTCGCGTTTCATCGCGGAAACGCCTTCGGACAGAATCTCTTTGTTAGGCGCTTCGGCGGGGATAGCCGCGTTAATCGCCTTGAGAAGCTCCATCCAGGTGATACGCCCCTCGACGCCGCTGGTAAGATTTTGACCGATGTCGTCGTACTTCTTGAAATCTGTGACGGCCGCGGTCGCCTTGGCGATAAGGTCTTTCGATTTGCTCGCGACGCCTTCGGCGGTCTTTTGAGCGGATTCAAGTTCTTTGTTGCCGTGAACGACGTTATACGTCTGCGTGGTGGCGAAATATTGCGCGGTCAGGCCAAGCCCGACAAGAGAGGCGGCGGCCAGAGCCCACGGCTTTTTGCGTTCGATCAGGCGTTGCGTTACGACGTCGCGCGGAACCAGGTTGACGTTCAACGCGGCTTCGCCGAGGAGCTGAAGCGCGAGACCGTAAGCGACGCCGAACGTGGAGAGGTTGTCGCGGAAGACGTTGTTCGACAACGCTTCGTCGCCTCTCAACTTGGCGAATTGAGTCGGGACGACGACTTCGACGCCAAGGCTCTTGGCCAGATATTGACGCAACCCCGGCAATTTCATCGCGTTGCCGAGCGCGTAAACGCGGCGGATCTTCGCCTTTTTGTTCAGATTGCGGAAGAAGTTAAGAGAACGGTCGACTTCGGCGAGCATGTCGTTGAAGACCGATTTCATCGCGACGAGAACCGCTTTAGGATCTTGCGCGGTTTCCGTGTTGCGCTTGATATGCTCGGCGTTTGAGAACGTCAACTTAAGCTGTTTCGTGAGCGCTTTGGTGAACAGGTTGCCGCCCACGGGGATATTGCGGAGCCAAACGCCCACGCCGTTGGTAACGACGATTTCCGACGCGTCCGTTCCGACGTTCAGGATGACGTCGTAATCGGTCAACGAATCCATCTCCTTGCCGGAGAGCTCTTCGTAGTCGTACATATCGTGCACAAACGCGTTGTACAACGCGACTTGCGCGCCCTGAACGCAGTCGACGTCCAGACCGGCGGCGGAGTAACGATCGACCAGGCGTTTCGCGAAATCGCGCTTCATCGCGTACATGAAGATATGCATGTCGACCGCGACGCCCCCTTCGACGATACCGCCGACCTGGCGGTAATCCCAGATAACGTCCTGGAGATCGAAGGGAAGCCATTGCTTGACTTCGTATTTGATAAGATCGGGTACTTTTTTAGGATCGATCGGAGGGAGAGGCTGGAAACGCCAGAGCGCGTTTTGACCGGATACGGAGATAGCGACCGGCTCGCCCTTGACGTTGTTGCTCGAAAGAAACAGCTGCACCGATTCCGCAAGAATTTCGTTAGCGTCGGCGCCAGGTTGGGTCATGATCTTGCTGTGTTCGATGTAGTCGAACTGCAAAACCTCGATTG
>JAFZNK010000306.1 GCA_017550965.1 Thermoguttaceae bacterium | reverse complement strand
TGGGTACGCGCCCTATTCGCCGTACCCGCAGTATCCCGGCGCGCAGCAGTACCCTTATCCGCAATCGCAATATCCCGGCGCGCAAAGTCCTTATCCCTATCAGCCGACGCAGCCGCAGTATCCTTATCGCAACGCGCAATCTCCGCCGCAACAAGGGTACCCGCTGCCGAACGCTTTCAACTACATTCCGCAGCAGCCGACGCAAGGGTGGGGCGCGCCCGGTCAAGGGACGCCTCCGGCGTTCCCCTACGCGCAACCTCCGCAAGCGCCCCCGTACTATTCTCAACAGGGTTACGCGCAGCCGCCCCAGCAGAATTACCAACAGCCGCAGGCGCAGCAACCGAACGCGCCCTTCTCCTACGGCGCCGCCTACAACGCGCCGCAACCGACCTCCGACTGGAGCGCGCTCGCTCAGACGAGTCCGGCGCAAACGACGCCAACGGTTCCAACGACTCCAACCTCTCCTCCGACGCCAACGTCCCCGACCGCGACTACAACCGCGACTCCGACGCCCGTCGAACCGAGCGCGAGTCAAGCGCAACCTCCGACGGTCGCGACCGGCGTCGAGCCGAAGTCTGAGCCAAAGCCCGGCGCGAAGCCTGTCAAGCCTGTCGAGTCGACCCCCGCTCCGGCTGCGGCGAGCGGCGCGGGTTCGCACGCGGCGGCGAAAAAACCGTCCCACTCGCACAAAAAGCCGAGCGAGCCGACGCGACAAGCGAGTCAAACTCCGCAGACGACCAAGCCGACCGCTAGTCGCGGAACGACGAACGCGACGGAGAAGCCCGCCGCGCCGCAGTCTTCGACTCATTCCGAACCGCGCGCCGACCGCGCGCACGCGCCCAAGAGCCGACGAGAGCAGACGCAACAGGCGCCGCCTATCCCCGCGCCGCCCCCGATACGCGCCCCGCGCGCGGAACGACCGGCGCCTGGCCCGCGAACCGAGTCGCTTTCGGACGATCTTGCGTCCCTTGCGGCGGCGGCGAGCGTAGCGCGCAAACCGGCGACGTCCGATCTTTCGGCGCTCAGCGCGAGCGCTGGCGTCGCGGCGATCAATCTCAACGCATTGCGTTCGACGAGCGCGGGCGCCGTTTCGACCGACGCGTTTCTTCAACTTCTCGGGCGTCGCGCGCCGAAGCAGAACGTGAGCGCGTCGACTCTGGATCTGCTCAACGATCAGTCGACCCTTGAAAAAGCGAAGGAAGACGCGCCGATGTGGCTCATGTCGATCGCGCTTCATATTGCGATCGCGCTACTGCTCGCGTTGCTCGTCTGGAAGACGCCGATTAAAAACGCATTTGAGGTCGTTTCCGAGCCTGGTTTTCGCGACGAAGTCGTCCTCGACGAGGTGTTCGATCCAAACGCTGGTTTCGAGATGAACGAAGAAGTCGAAATCGAAATGAAGAGTGCCCCGGAGGTAGATGCTGATATTAAAGCAGACGTTGCGGATATCTCTGCTTTTGACGATGTTACGGCGGTGCCTCTCTCGGTTACTGAAACTGAAATAGGATTGGAAGCACCTCTGGAAGAGGTTGATAATCTGCTAGGTTCGCTCATTGAGGACGATCTCTCTGGGCGTGGTGATAACAAAGCTGCGGCGCTTGCGACGGGGGGCGGTAGCGAAGGGAGCGAGAAGTCGGTCGCGCTTGCATTAGCGTGGCTGGCGGAGCATCAGCTTCCGAACGGATCTTGGTGCTTCGATTTACGCTACTGCCCAACTTGTGGAGGCGCATGTGGTAATTCTGGGTC
>JAFZNK010000003.1 GCA_017550965.1 Thermoguttaceae bacterium | reverse complement strand
TGAGAATCTTCGATTATATGTCGCTCGGCGTTACGATACGCTCGAGACGGTGCGAATTAGCGTTGCCGACAACGCTATCCGTTGTGTCGAACCTGTTGTCGGAATTGACACTGATATTCCGTACGTGGGGCCCGGTTTCTTTGACATTCAAGTAAACGGAGCGGTTGGCGTCGAATTCTCTTCTTCAAAACTGACGGAAGAAGGCGTTACGTCCGTTCTCAAGAAAATGCTCCAAGACGGGGTGTTTCGTATTTGTCCAACCTTGACTACTAACGCGCCTCAGACAATGATCGAGGCGGCGCGGACGATTGCCGACGCCCTTAAACATAATCCCCAATATGCGCCGATCGTATGGGGAATTCATCTTGAAGGTCCCTTTATTTCAAAAGCCGAGGGGGCGGTTGGCGCGCATCCTAAAAAATATTGCGTCCCCTATTCGCGCGAGTTGTTTGACAGTATTCAAACTGCGTGCGGAGGGCTGGTAAAAATCGTGACGCTGTCTCCCGAATATCAAGACGTCGGCGATTTTGTTCGGTATTTGCGCTCGCGAGGCGTCCTTGTCGCTATTGGGCATACCGACGCAAACGGCAAGCAATTAGACGAGGCTGTGCGCGCGGGGGCTTCTTTGTCAACGCACCTAAGCAATGCGACGCGTCATTTGCTTCCAAAATGGGAGAACTATTTTTTTGGCCAACTCGCCGACGACCGTCTGGTCGCGAGCATTATTGTCGACGGGTTTCATATTTCTCCGCAATTGGTTCGCGCTATTGTCCGAACAAAAGGTCTTGATCGTCTGATCCTCATTAGCGATCAATCTCCTTTGGCGGGGTTTCCTCCTGGGAAATATTCGATGGAGCTTTGCGATTTCGAAATACAATCTAACGGAAAAGTGACGCTTGCCGGAGATCCAAACTTGTTGGCCTGCGCTTCGTTTCCCATTTCCAATTGTGTCGTTAATCTGGCGACGATTGAAAATCTGAAACTTTCGGAGGTCTATCCTCTCGCTACGACTTGTCCCGCGCGACTCCTCGGAGCGCCTCGCTTTAGTTCTGGCGACGGCGATTTTCTCGAACCAGGGAAGTTGGCTGATTTTCTAGTGTTTAGAGTCCAGCCGGCAGAGTTTGGAAAAACAGGGATTCTAGACGGTAATTCTTTTAGGACTGGGCGAATGATTTTTGAGAAGATCGTGTGGAACGGTCGTGAAATCGTCTGATCAGTAGAATAGTATGAACAAAAAATGAAAGACCACGATAAAACGCCGTTCTATCGTGGTCTTTTTTCGCCCGTTGGCAGAGGAAAAGGACTATCGAGTCGGAGAACCGATATTCCCCTCTATTCTTGCGTTTTGGCACTGCGAGTCTATTCTCGGCTCTCCGCGAACGAAATTATCGGTAATGATGGCGCGGAAAGCGGTTGATTCTAATTTGACCTGATTCTTATTTTCCTGGAAATTGCATCCGCGAATCATAACGGATCCCCCGTCGACTTGAATCGCAGGTTTTCCCTGATTCTGACGATCCCATTGGCAAAATTCGCAATCGCTAAATCCAACCATGCCGCGACCGGATATTCTGGCAATTTGTTCGCTTGGTCCCCAGAAAGCGCAATTGGAGAAGCGAACGGACCCGGTATTATTCTTTCCAACGACGACTTCCGTCGGATTCTCGCCTTTCATTGCGACGAATTCGCCGTTAGTAATGAGAATTCCAAAAACGGCGCTTTGTTCCACAAGAACGGAAGTGTGGCATGAATCGGCTCCAATTCCCAAAAAGTTGCCGTTGCATAGTCCCGCTTCGCTTCCGCCAAACTCATAACCGACGAGATAGCCAAAACAGAATGTGTTAAGAACGTAGTGCCAATCTGTTCTCTTGAACACAAAAGCTTTCCCGTTTTCCATCTGCCATTGGAACAGTTTGGGCTTCATACTCCACCAAGGATTGAAATGGACGTTCTCGATGCGTCCAATATCGTAAATCTTATCGACGTAGATTCCTCGATATAACGGCTGTCCATGAACGTTGCGTATCAACGCTCTTTCATTGCTTGACGCGTCAATTCCCTGATAAGGATTAAGCAATTCGACGTCGACGACAGCGGGATTCTTACCGCGCATTTTAACGCCCCAAGGATAGGGCGTGGGCACGTCGTTGTCTTTTTGATCGATCCAGTATAAGACGACTCCTTGTAAAACGCTGTTGGTGTTGAGTGTAATAAAAGCGTCGGCGTCTGCGTTTCCTGAATTTGCGGTAACGATAAACGTCGCGCCGTCGTCTGTCGGTTTAGGCAGTCCACGATCTCGACATCCGTTGTGCGCGGTTACGGAATTCCAGGGACCGCGAAGGGTGACGCCTTGCGGAATGTTCAAATTGCCCGAAAAACGATATTGTCCGACGGGGACTTCGACGGATCCGCCCAGAGGTTTTAGCGAATCAAGCGCTTTTTGGAACGCCTCTGTGTTATCGGTTTGACCGTCGCCCACGGCTCCGAAGTCCAAGACGTTTACTATTGCGGCGGAATTGTCGGCCGGTTCTATCGTCGTCGCTTGTTCTTGCGCAGACAGGGCGGGAATCAGTGAAAGAAAACCGGCGAAACATAAAGCTTTGAAAAAAGTGAGAGTTTTAGCCATGATTCTTTTTCTAATTAAAAATATAGGTGGGAAAATGGTGAAAGACGTCAACTTGTTCTAGAAGGACGTCGTCTGATTCTTTCATAGATTTCGCGTATTTGAGTTTCGACGAGCTGACAAATTTCATTGTCAGTCTTGCCCGCGTATTCTTCTGGAGGGATTGGCGTTCCATATTCGACCTTTACCGGCGGTTTAAACGGAGACGGAAATTTTTTGGTGCGCGGAAACGCTTCAAACGCGCCGGCAATTGCGACAGGGACAATAACGGCGTTGGATTTCACCGCTAACGAGGCGTAGCCAGAAGTAAAAGAAGCCAGTTCGCCGTCGTAGCATCTGCTTCCTTCGGGGAATATTAACACGGCTTCATTGTTCTTAAGACGTCGTAGCGTCTCCTTGATTCCTTGAAATCCGAGGCCTTGCGTTTCAAGAGGAATGGCGTCGACGGAATCAATCAATTTCCCAAACGGCTTAAATTTAAATAACGTCTTGCGCGCAAGAAAATTCGTCATACGAAAGTAACCGCATCCAATCGCCGGAGGATCGAGAAAACTTTGGTGGTTTGATACGAGCAAAGTTGGACCCGAAGTGGGAACGTTTTTAGAGTTGACGTATCTTATGCGAAACATTAGTTTCAACAATACGTACAACGAACCCTGACAACAGTGATACCAGAACGCATGGGAACGAGTAATTACACGTTTTTTGGTAGTTCTTTTAGACGGCTTGTCTTGATCTCCGGAGGGGGATTGGACTTTATCTTGATCTGACATGGCGAAAGTGAACGTATGGGAAAAACACGATAAAAGGAAAAGAATCCTGCAAGAAACTACAAAACGCCGAAAACGCTCCGGCGTTTTGTTGACTCTAGTCTGCGACGGACTAGATCGCGTTCCTTACTTAACGGAATCTTCTGACCAATACGCCGACTCCTTAATTATCCCGTCGGCAGGGAACATTTCGAGCTTTTTCAATCTGTCTGCAAGTTCGGTGCAACTGTTAGCGAAAAGCGGAGAGATTTCAATTGATTTTTCATCTGGCACTTTGATTCCAAGATGGGAAAGCCAGCGGCTACTGAGTCCCGTTAAATGTTTTTGAACGGTTTCTGGGGTGTCGTTCTTTTCACCGGAACGATTCTTTAAAGGAGCAAATCCCGTTTCCTTGTCAATTTCAACAACAATTGGATTATTGGCCAGCGGGAGAAGATCAAAAATAAATTTCTCGTATTTGGTCGCGTTTGGAGAATCGGGGTCAATTACCGTTCCATAAAGGGGCTCGCCGTTTTCTCCTTTTGCTTCCTTGTCAAAGACGACGTGCTTGACCTTTTTCTTTGCGAAATGGAACGGTAGCGAACTTGAGTAAGAAGCGTTCTTCTGAAGAAATTCAACGTTCATCATATGCACCGCTATCGATCCAGCCCAGATTTCAAGCGTTCCGTCCGATTTGCGACGCGCGCCGACTTCGTCGGGAAGGTCGCTATATTCGATAATGTAAAGTCTTCCGTCGATCATGACGATATTGCCAACGCGATCTTTCGGATCGTTTTTACGAATCGCTTGTAACGTGTAGTCGGACTTGTTAAGAACATGGTAGCCGATAAACTCAGGGTTACAAATGTCTACAAGGGGATTGTCTATCTGGAAGTAGAAGAGTTCCTCGATTCCGCGCGACTTGAGTTCAGCTAGCACGCCCTTTTCACGCGCTATGGACAGGGATGAATCGTGTTGAGGCGAATTAATCGCTTCCAGCATTCCGCCGTGTCCGTTGGGATTGCGAGCAATTTTAGCCTTATCGGCAAGAAGTACTTTACCTGAGTCGAAATCGACCGAGGGCATTGTGTCTTGACAAAAGATAAGAACGTCGTCGGGATGGAGACCAAAGTTATTGTTTTCCTTAAAGAAATCAATTATTTCTTGATGCGTGACCGGGCTCGTTTGGATGCAAAACGGTAGTCGAACGCCATATTTCCTTTGCATTGCTAGTATGCGTTCGACATGGATCTGAAATAGCGTCGCATGTGAATGAGGACCAATTTGAAAAAGGCCTTTCGCGTAGGGAAAACCAAGACGCGTACCTTGTCCGCCGGCGACGACGACAACGGCAATTTTTCCTTCTCGTAAATATTTTTCGCCGACGGAGACAGCTTTTAGGGGAGTGATACTGTTTGTTGTCTCGTCTAGCTTCATTGCGTCCGATTGAGGATAAGGCGAGTTTTTAGAACAGTCGTAGTCTCGAAGATCGCTCAATTTATAAGCAGTCGAGGGTTCTTCCGCCCGATAGGCTAGTTCGGCTGCGGCGGAGGGATCGCTACGATGAACAAAAAGATCTTTAAGAAGGTCGAAGTCGATAACGTCAATTTGTTGACGCAACGAGTCGCGTTCTTCGTCGCTCAGTTCTTCCCAAAAAGACAATAGGTGTTCTTGCCCATAGGGCGCCAGTTTTTGTAATAACTCTTCATAAACAGACATAAATACCCTCTTTTTCCCGTTTTTCATCGGATCGTTCCCTCTGTCGGAGTCGGAGAACAGCGGCAAATTGACGACCGCGCCCCGCGATATAGGCGCCATTCCAGACTCGGATATTCTAAACGAGAACTACCAGTATTTCAAGCGCTCTCGACTGTTTTAAGAAAAATAATGATTGAGACTGCCGTTGAAAAATGGCGAAATAGGGGATATGGTAAAAAGAACTTGTTGTAGCGATAATCGGAACTTACGCGATTGGCAGTGAAAAAAAGGAATACGAATTTAGATCGAGATATAGACAAAAACGAGGAAATAAGTAATAATATGTACGCGGGGCGTTGTTGCTTGTAAGCGCGTTTGAAGACGTGAGACTTTGTTTTACGTCCGAGACGCATGCAACGTAGCGCGTTTCGTTTTTGATATGGGGAGTTACCCCGGACGTTTTGGACAGATGTTTGCGATAACAGTCCACGTCCTGACGGAATATTGTCGAACGTTATCGGAGATTGTGCGTCAAACAGGAAGAAAACGTTTTTTTCGGACGCTTTTTTTGTAATTGTGTATTAGTTTTTTTGCGTCAAATGGACGTTTTCGACGTTGGCGAATGCGAATCGACGTCTTTTTTTTAACATTTAACGAGGCGATTCAATGGGAACTGAATCCGACGTCATTGTCGAGACTAAAAACCTAACCAAAATTTATCGAGACTTCTGGGGACGCCAGAAAGTTCGCGCTTTGAAGGCTCTAGACCTTGAAATTCACCGCGGGGAGATTTTCGGCCTTTTAGGACCAAACGGTTCTGGAAAGACCACGACGATCAAGCTTTTACTTGGTCTGCTTTTTCCAACGAGCGGCGAAGTGAACATTCTCGGAAGATCCGCTTCCGACGTCGCGAAGAACGAACGTTTGGGGTATTTGCCCGAGGAGTCGTACCTGTATCGATTTCTCAATGCGGAAGAAACGCTGGATTTCTACGGCCGTCTCTTTAAAATTCCAGGCGCCGTTCGTCGCCAACGCGTCGATCAGCTTATTAAAATGGTTGGGTTGGAATCCGCCAAAAAGCGTCAGTTGCGCGAATATTCAAAGGGTATGACGCGTCGTATTGGATTGGCGCAGGCTCTCATCAACGACCCGGACGTTATCTTTTTGGACGAACCTACAAGCGGACTTGATCCGATTGGCACGCGTAACATGAAGGATCTGATCCTTGAACTCAAGAAGCAAGGCAAGACGATTATTATGTCAAGCCACTTGTTGGGCGACGTTCAAGACGTTTGCGATCGCGTCGGTATTTTGTACCAAGGCGAGTTAAAGGAACTTGGACGAGTCGACGACCTTCTTAAAGTCGTCGAACAGACAGAAATCAGGATCTCCAATCTTAGTGAAGACGCTAAAAAGAAGATAGAAAAAGTCATTGAAGAAGATTCAAACGCTAAGCTTGAATTTTGCGGTAATCCCACGACTTCTCTTGAAAATCTCTTTAATGAGATTATTTCGGAAAGTGAAGCTCGACCTGGCAAACGCGTTCGCGGAGGAGAGTACGCGAAATGATTCTTGAACATCCAATTCCACCTTTCCTCGAATGGATTGGCGGCGCCGCCCTCAACTGGGCGTTAGCGGTTTTGGCGTTGTCGGCGTTGGCCTTTGTCGTTTGTTTTGTGCTTTTGCTTGTTTTTAAAGGGACGAAGCAAGCTGGAGCGACCTTTAGAACGGGCGTGCGCGAAGCATGGAAAGACCTTGCGTTCTTTTCCTGGAAGCGTTGTTTTGCCGTCGCAGGGTTGGCGATCCGCGAATCGATAAGGAAAAAAGTCGTTGTCGTTGGGGTTGTCTTTCTTATATTGCTCATGTTTGCCGGATGGTTTTTGGATCCGGACAGCAAAGATCCCGCGCGTTTGTGCGCTTCGTTCGTCTATCAGACAACGACGTATCTGGTTCTGCTTCTCGCGCTCTTCCTGAGTTCGTTGAGTTTGCCTGGCGACTTTAAGACGAAAACTATTTATACGTTGGTTACGAAGCCCGTGCGTTCGAGCGAGATCGTTTTAGGTCGCATATTAGGCATCGGAGCCGTCGGTTCTGTCATTCTTGTTTTGATGGCGTTTTGCAGTTATTTCTTCGTGTCTAACACGTTGAAACACACTCACGTTCTCAACGACGCGGAAGATTTGACTTACGTTACTGACGCAGACCCTTCGACGCTGCCTCCCGATACTGTCGTCGCTAAGGGGTACACTCGTTTGGCCAACGGACACAAACACCAGGTCGAAAAGTACGCCAGCGGCGAGTTGCGTATCTTTGAAGAGAACAAACACACCCATCCCATTGAACAATCTGACGTCGACGGAGTTGTTCGCTATAAGATTGGAACAGAACGAGGGTCTTTACAAGCGAAAGTTCCCGTCTACGGTTCTATTAAGTTTCGGAACGCCGATAGTTTTGAACGTGAGCGCGGTATTAATGTCGGGGAGGAGTGGGATTATCGAAGTTATATTGCCGGAGCCACCGACGAAGCCGTAATTTGGACCTTCGACGGAGTTTCGCCCAAAAAATTCCCCGAGGGGCTTCCCGTGGAGATGACTATCAGCGTTTTCCGAACTCACATGGGGAATATCGAGAAGACGATTATGGGCGCGCTGTATGTTCGTAATCCTGTTACCGGTTTAACCGCAGAAACGCACGTTTTCAATTCTGAGAAATATACGACCAAAGCGTTGACGATTCCGGTTGACATCGATAAATCAAAAGTCAAGACGAGACCCTGGGTTGTCAAAAAAATGGGCGACGCCGAGTCCTTCGACGCGCAAAGCGTTTCTTTGCCTTCAAAGGAGTCGTACAATCTCTTCGACGATTTTGTCGTTGACGGGAAATTGGAAATTTGGCTCCAATGTCTTGACAACCAGCAATACTTTGGCGCGGCTGGCCCGGATCTCTATCTTCGTTCCGCCGACGCTAACGTGTTTTTCAACTTCTTCAAAGGCTATCTTGGCGTTTGGCAACAGATGCTGATTGTTATTGCCTTTGGCGTTTTGTTCAGCACGTTTTTGAGCGGCCCCGTCGCGATGGCGTCTACTTTTGGCATTCTAATCGCCGGTTATTGCAAGCCCCTGTTCCTCGAAATTGCGCACTTGCAATCGCTTGGCGGCGGACCCATCGAATCCTTCAATCGTTTGATCAGTCATGAAAACATGATGATTGATCTCCCCAATACTTTCTCAACTCACCTCGGTCAAACTTTTGACCAGATTGCGGGCGGGTTCCTTAGCGTTATTGGGTTGGCGTTGCCGTCGTTTAGCGATTTTAACTACTACGCCGACTGCGTGGCTAACGGCTACAGTATTCCCTGGAATTCGATACTCGTACATATTGTTACGACGCTCTCGTTCGTAGCGCCGCTCTTTATCTTCGCGTATGTTATTCTTAGAAATAGAGAGGTGGCTAAACAATGACGCAAAAAACGCTATTCGTACGAAAGATCGTCTATGTTGTCATAATAGCGATCTTGCTGTTTCCAATCTATATTTTTGGCAATCCGTCCCATAAACAAAAGGACAACACCTTTTCCAGCGGCGGTATCCTGGCTTCCATGTATCAGAAAGACAAGCTTTCTGAAGCGGAAATGGGGGAGATTGACCCTGCTGGAAGCGCAATGAAATTAGCCACGTTCGGTATGCGCGGCGTCGCGATTTCACTCTTGTGGAACCGTTCGTTGGAGTATGAGAAGCGCGCCGACTGGGACAATGTCGTCGCTACCGCCGAACAGATCATCACCCTTGAGCCTCACTTTATCACGATTTGGGACTTTGTCGGATGGAAGTTGGCTTACAACGCGTCCGCCATGTTTGACGATTACCGCGAGCGCTATCGCTGGGTTATTCGCGGGTTTGAGTTCGTTCAACGTGGGACTGAATACAACAGGGAAGCGCCTAAGCTTTATGTGCGAACCGGTTGGACTATTTCCCAAAAAATTGGAATTGCCGACGAAAAGAAACAATATCGCCGACTTTTCCGTGAAGATGAAGAATTGGCCGCCCGTCAAAAGGAACGTGAAATTTTCACCGACGTGCTTGACAACTGGCTTCTTGGCCACGCTTTTTATAAACAGGCGGAGTATCTCTACGAGAATCATAACGGAGATATTGGCAAAGAGACCCGACTTTTGTTCTTTGGACGCGCTCCGCTTAATCGTATTCGTTACGCCGAGTGGATGAGCATCGACGGTTGCGGCGTTAATAAGACTAACACGCCCGTTTTCGACGTCGAGCATTGCGCCAACGCGTGGAAACACGCCGAAGAAGATTGGGAACTCTACTCGAACAAGGTGGTTGTTACTACGATCGAAGACAGCGAACACCCCGGCGAGTACCGGAGTACGTCCTTAAATTATCAACGCGAGTATGCTCAGAAAATGAAGGAATGCGAAGATAGATTGATTTCGATGCTTCCTGAAGGCGTTACTCGCGAGACGATTATCTGGGATCGTTGGAACAACGAATTAGACGATAAACAACGCGCTTCGTTGTATGAAATGATTCGTATGCCCTTTGACGAGAATGATTATAATCTCAGCGAAGTTGGTTTTCCATATCGAGTTGTTCGTAGTTACCTGGACGGAGAACACGGGGAGCAACCCGGTTGGGATAAAGATTGGCTTTCGAAGCTTTACGATATTCGTATTTCCTGTGTTGACGAAGATTTGCGCGATTTGGCGAAACGTCCGGATATTTTACTTTCAAGCGATCAGGAAAAGGACCATTCTTCCGCCTTTCAACGTCTGAACGATTGGCAGTTGCGTTCCAGCGCGCTGTTGAAGATCACGCCCGAAGTTTTGGCGGCTAATGTCGTTCCAGAAAAACAAGCTGAAGCGAACGACATTGTTGCAGAGATCGAGAAATACTCGAAAGAAGAGAGTTTTTCTCGAATGTTTCGGGACATTATGGGCGCTGACTATCACTCTCGTGAAGTCGTCTTCGAACAAGAAGAAAACGCTCGAAAGGCGCACGAACATCGTCAGGCCGTTCGGGATAAATATAACGCAGCCCAACCGGAAGAAGCAAACAAAGAATTTTTGGCATGCTTTGACTCTTGGGTGGCGTTGATCAAACAAGACGGCTTTACTGATTTGCGCTATATGCCTCAATTTCATTCCGATTTAATGGATGAGTTGGAGAAGTATGTAATTGTTCTTGAACAACTTGAAACGGTTTTTCCGAAAGAGTTTTCTTTCCAAGAGATCATTCGCGAGGATCAGCGAGTTAAACATCGTCTTGATCAAGACGATCTTGCTAAGAAGTATATTCAACAAGAAATGGCAGACGGCAAATACGAAGACGCCGTCGCTGATTCAGTGCTTCTTACGAGTAGCTGGGCCGCGTTTAACGGCGAAGGCGAGATTTACGCTCTAGCTCCAATTCCAGAGACGGCTGAAGGGTATTTTAGCGCGTTAAAGAACTGGGTTGTCGGTTGGGAGCATATGCCCGAAGAACAGTTCAAGCTTGCAAAAGAAACCGGACAATTCAACGATTATCCTGGAAAAGGGTTCTTAGAATTCATTTTGCAGAAATCGGACGAGAATTATCTTGAAATTGAAAGACTTGACGTCGAGCGCGTTAACGACGCCTCTAAGAACTTCGAGAATCTTGAGAAACAAGTTGCTCTATGGGCGAAAGTTGTCGATAAATTTCCTGTGTTGAAGTACGACGATCAATCGGAATTCTACCAACGTATCCAAACTGCTGTTTTAGATTATAAGACGGAACTTACGAAGCAAAACAAAGCTCTACCGGAAGATTTTCCTTTGAAGTCTTTCGAGGAGACTAGCCGTCGTTTAATTGACAACAATTGATTTAAACGACGTTTTTTCTTCGGATAACGCGGTTTGAGGTTAATTTGATTCTTTATGAACGCCGGGACGTTTTGTTCCGGCGTTCTTGAAATTAAGACGTCGACTTCAATACGTCGGCGCGATTTCGTTTGTAGAATCTTTTTTGACGTTTTGATTGGTAGTTTTTTCAAAATCGTAAAGATTTATGGCCATTCCAGTAGATCATACGCGTCGACGCGTCAAGATTCTAGAGACGGCGTTTGAGCTTTTTGCCGAAGAAGGTTTTTCAGGCGTAACCTATCAAAAAATTGCTGATCGATGCGATCTTTCCCGCACGTCGATTTACAAATATTTCAAAGATAAAGACCAGATTTTTATCTACGCTATTAAGCTGTCGACGGATAAATTATCGTCGACGGTTAAAAGAGTTACCGATCGTCCTGAGTTGACCCCTGTTGACAAAATTAGACGAGTTCTTCATTTGACGATCAAACTTTTGACTGACAATAGGGTGTTTTTGTCGGTCGTTCTTGACTATTTAACGTCTCTTAAGTCAATTGGCGCCGACGTCAGACGTAAAGCGCGTTCTCGCACTTTTGGCATGAAGTTTTTGCTGACGCGTCTGGTGGGCGACGCGATCAAGGAAGGTTTTTTTCGACCTGGCGATTGTGAGTTGATAGCGTCGCGATTCTACAGTATAATTGAGGCGTATGTGTTAAATTTGACCGTTACGGACACCATGGACCGAAAGGCTTGTTTTGCGTTGATTGATTCAACCGTCGACGATTGTTTGATTCGGTCGGAGAAACCGTTGTAGGCGTTTCCCGTCTTTTGGGAACCGTTAGATTGACGGTGGCGTCGTTGATTGCGTGTATCGATTGTCTTTTGACGTTTGCTGTTGGCGTTGATTGAAAGATTTTTTGACATAACAGAGTTGCGTTTTAACGTGGCGCAAAAATAGAGGGGGGAGTTATGTCCCTGTTTGATTCGGCGGTAGCGTCTGGAATTCCCGCTCCGTTCTGGTTTGTGGAACTTTTTAAAATATTCGGGTTTGCCTTGCATTTAATACCAATGGGACTTCTTCTTGTTGGTATTCCTTTTTCTGCGCTTCTTTGGCTTTTTGGAGGCGTCAATTCAAAACGTCTGGCGCAACGTCTGTTCCAACAAGCTCCTGTTTTCATGGCGCTTGCAATTAATTTGGGCATTGTCCCACTTTTGTTTGTCCAATTAGCGTATTCCAAGTTGTTTTATACGACGACTATTATTATTGCCGCGCACTGGATCGCCATTTTGCCGTTAGCGTTTTTTGCGTATTTAGCTTGTTATCTTTGCGCTGGCGGGGCGCGCAAAGAAAAGGTTTGGTCGACAGTTCTGTACGCCTGTCTTGCTTCGTTTTTCTTGTTTGGAGTAGGATTGGTCTTTTCCGACGTTTGGACGTTATTCGAACGTCCCTATGAACTTGAAGGACTTCGCGAGACTTCAGCGCTTTCCTTTGACGTTTTGGGCGTCCATATTAGCCTGGGCGGAAGCGGAACGGCGAACGGCTTGGCTCTCTATTGGGGAAATCCTACGCCTATCGCTGATCCTGTTGTCTTCTTGAGATTTGCCGGAATTTTAGGTCTTGCGTTTTATGCGCTCGGCTTTTGGATCGTTTTCGACGCTTTTTATGTTTATCGCGGGCCGCGTCCGCTTTCCGAAGAAGAATCATATCGTCTTATGGAGGCCGAAGACGAACAAAAAAATAGTAGTAGCAAGTCAAAACGTCGTCGACGATTGCCGATTCAAGAAGATCAGATGGTTTATCCCAAAAAAGTTATTTCCATCGCGTGTTTTTTAATTTTTATGGGAATTTTAGTCGAAACGCCGTCGTTTATCGAGTATGTGATGCGACGATTGCGGTTTGTTTCCGATTCAGTTCCCAACGTCCTTGTTTGGAACGTTTTAGTTTGGGGAACGTGGACAACGCTCGTTTTACCTTTCCTGTTCCTTGTGTTAGGTAGCTTTAATAAGTTAAAAGGAAAAACGTTAGCTTTCTTGCTAACGTTATGCGAGCTTGCCCTCGTTAGCTTTTACGCTACGCTTCGTCAGACGATTCAAACCGTTCAGTTATCGCCATATTACAAGGCTCGCGACTTCGTAACTGCCGACGGAATGGAGATTTCTCCAATTCTTGCCTTTTTAGGCGTATTTGTTCTCGTCTTGGTTTGGATTATCGCGCTAATTGTACTAATGGCTAAATCGGGAGACGGCGCAAAAGCGGTAGCTAAAAGATCTAAGCAAAAGAAAGTTAAAAAATCGAAGAAGAATAGAGACGAAGAAGTTTCAAGAGGAAAAGCTTCTGATCTCACGATTGCAACTCGTCCAGCGTCGTATACGCCGTCGCCGAAAAAGGGGCAAAACCCAAATTCGGGGAAATCGTTTAGATAAATGGCGACGCGATCCCGACGTCGTCTTGTTTTGTTCGTTATCGTCGCTATTCGATTAGTCGTCCCGGAGAGCTGTTTTCTCCATAAATTGAAAATTCCAAGTTTCACATTTAAGGGTAGAAATTATGATTACTAAACGTTTTATTACAGTCGCATCGTTAGCGGGCGCTCTTTTGGCGTTTGGCTTGTCGTTTTCCGCCTATGCCGAAAACGATTCTTCCGCCGCTTCCGAAAACAATCAAAAAGACGATATCGAAGTCGTGTCTTATTACTTTGGCAATTATCATCTTGATAAACGCAATGAAGAAAGATTAGGAAAGGGATGGTCTGAATGGACGCTTGTAAAAGCTGCGACGCCGCGATTTGAAGGGCATCAGCAACCCAAAGTTCCGCTTTGGGGTTATACCGACGAAGCCGATCCCAAAGACATGGCGCAAAAAATTGAAACCGCCGCCGAATACGGAATAGACGTTTTCTTGTTTGATTGGTACTATTACGACGACGGACCGTTTTTGGAAAGAACGATTGACGACGGTTTTTTAAACGCCGAAAACCGCGATAAAATCAAATTTGCACTTATGTGGGCGAATCACGACTGGGTTGAAATTTTCCCAAAGCATAAAGACATACCCAGCGCGCTCATCTATCCGGGAAAAGTAACGCCCGAGACTTTTGACAAAATCTGCGATCTCGTCATTGAAAAGTATTTCAAACAACCGAATTATTGGAAAATTGACGGCAAACCGTATTTTTCTATTTACGAATTGACAAAATTTGCTGAAAATTTCGGTTCTTTTGAGGCGACAAAAGCTGCGATTGAGCGTTTTCGAGAAAAAACGAAAGCGGCCGGTTTTCCTGATTTGCACCTTAACGCTGTCTATTGGGGACGTCCCAATATTCCCGGCGAGGTAGTTTTGACGGATCCCGTCAAAATAATTGAAGGTCTCGGATTTGATTCTGTCACGTCCTACGTTTGGATTCACCACGTGCCTTTGAATGAACAAAAAACCGATTTTAACTGGGTGCGCGACGAATACATGAAGCATTGGAACAACGCGGCTTCTTCGTTCTCCATCCCCTATATCCCCAACGCGTCGGTGGGGTGGGATTCCAGCCCTCGTACGTGTCAAGACGAACCTTTTGGCAATTGGGGATATCCGTTTACCAACACCATCTCCAATAATACTCCTGAGAATTTTAAAAAGGCGTTGGAAATGATTAAGGAACGCATTCTTGCCGATCCCAACTGTCCTCGTATTATGAACATAAACTGTTGGAACGAATGGACCGAGGGCAGTTATCTTGAGCCCGATACTGTTAATGGATACGGTTATCTGGAAGCTGTGCGCGACGTTTTTGGCAAATAAATCCTATTGAAGCGTGCGAATTTTTTCCTGAAGTCCTCGACGTTAATCAAGATACGTCGGGGACTTTTTTTTATAGCGTCTTTAACAACGTTATTGTTCGTCGCATGTTCCTCCTGAAATCCCTCTGTTTTGACATGTCGAAAAACGCTATAATCCTTTCGCTTTGCGTTTTAACTTTTGAGAATTGATCCTTGTTACAAACGTTGAGCCATAAGGATGAACAGAGTTTTTAGTTTTATTGTTAGCGAACGATAATGCATAATTTTTGGCGAGCTCTCAAACTAACGTTTAAACATAAGTGGAACATTGTTGGAGTTATTGTTTCTTCAGTGTTGTTGGCGTTATGTTGGGGGGGGAATATTGCTACTGTATATCCTCTTGTGCAAGTTTCATTTCAAGGAGACACGATACGAGGGTGGCTTGAAAAAGAAATTGCCGATCAAGACGAACGGGTACAGAAATTATCTGCCGAACGCCAAAAGTTACTGGGAATTGACGATTCACTAAACGTTTCTGAAAAGGAAGTAGAGGATTTAGTCGAAAAGTTGTCGACAGCCGAACGTAATCGTTGCTCGACAATTAAGAACCAAATTGAGGACACGCTGAAATTACAAAAAAGATACTTGTTAATTAAACCCTATGTCGACCGATGGACTCCGAACAGCCCTTTTTTGACGGTCGTACTGTTGATGGTCTTCGTACTCGGCGCCACGTTTGTCAAGAGCGTTTGCACGTTTGTTCACTCATATTTGTCGTCTCGTATTGGGCAGCTTGGAGCGTTTGAAATCCGATCGCTTTTTTTTCGAAAAATGCTCGGTTACGAAGTCAACTTTTTTACCCAGAAAGGCGTTGCGGACGCCACAAGTCGTTTTACTTCCGATATGGCCGCGCTTTCTCATGGGTTAACGCTGATTTATGGCAAGGCGTTGCGCGAACCGCTCAAAATGATCGTATGTCTTATAGGCGCGGCGATTGTCAGTTGGCAATTGCTTCTTTTTACCTTTCTATTTATTCCAATTGCCGCCGTTTTAATTCGTTGGCTTGCCAGATCGTTGAAACGCGTCGTCAGACGCGCGATGGTTCAGATGGCGCAGCTGTATAGCCGTATCGACGAAACGTTTCACGCTATTCGCGTCGTCAAATCGTTCAATCGTGAAGGATACGAAATTGCTAAGTTTAGAGAGTCCAATAAGACCTACTTTCGACGCAGTATGAAAACGGCGAAATACGATTCCATTACCAGTCCGCTTACTGAGTGTCTTGGAATCGGCATGCTTGTTTTGGCGATATTGGCGGGAGCATATTTGGTTATCTACGAAAAAACTCGACTTTTGGGAATTCCAACTTCTTCTCGTCCACTTGATTTGGGTTCGCTTATCTTATTCTATGGTTTTTTAATTGGCGCGTCCGATCCTGCGCGACGTTTGAGCGATATTTTCACAAGTGTTCAAACGGCGTGCGCTGCCGCCGATCGTATTTATGAAATAGTTGACCGCGAGCCTTTAGTCAAGGAATCACCGTTCCCTAAGCGACTTGAACGTTTCCAAAAGTCGATTGTTTTTGAAAACGTTTTTTACGAATATCCGCAAGAAACCGGGATTTTTCCTACAAGACGCGAGCGTCAACGCGTACGTTTTGAGGACCTGGTCAAAAAATGGTTTGAGGATGTGTTCAAAAAGATCAAACGCGTTGTTTCGCATGGAAAAACTTGTGAAAATGTTGAAAAGAATGTTTTAAATCAGACAGATTCGTCGAACGTCGTTGGAGGGAGCGAGAAAGAAGGGCTTCTCGTACTTAAAAACGTTTCTTTGGAGATAAAGTTTGGCGAGACGATCGCGATTGTAGGACGCAGCGGTTGCGGCAAGAGCACGCTAACAAGTATGATTCCGCGTTTTATTGATCCTATTTCCGGACGTGTTTTGATGGACGGCGTTCCGTTACGGGAACTGCGTACCTCTGACGTTCGTGAACAAATTAGTCTTGTCTCCCAGGATTCCGTACTTTTTAACGACACCGTTTTTGAAAATATCCGTTATGGGCGTCCTACCGCAACTCGCGAAGAAGTGATTCAAGCCGCCAAGGACGCGTATGCCGACGAGTTTATTCGCGAAGAATTATCCGACGGTTACGACACGATTGTCGGACCCGGCGGCGGAGCGCTTTCCGGAGGTCAGCGACAAAGAATAGCCTTGGCTCGCGCGTTATTGAAGGACCCGAGAATCTTCTTACTAGACGAAGCTACGAGCCAGATCGATCTTCAAAGCGAACGTTATATCCATCAGGCGTTGAAGAAATTTGTAGGCGGTCGAACGACTATATTAATTACTCATCGTCTTGGCGCTATTCAATTAGCCGATCGCGTCGTGGTTATGCAGGACGGTTCGATTCAATTTGTTGGGACGCACGAAGAAGCGTTGAAGAATTCGCCGTTTTACGCGGCGCTTTGGTCAAGTGAGGAATTGGACGACGAATATCATTCGTAACGCATGCTTATGGAAAGGACTGAATCGTGAAGGCAGAAAACACCGCTATAATTATGATCGAGTTTCAAAATGATTTTTGCAAGGAAGGAGGAAAGCTGTTTTCTCTTGTCTCTGACGAAATCAAACGAAATAAGACGATTGAGAACGCGAAAAAGTTGCTTGACGGGGCTCGTAAAAAGGGAATCAAAATTATTCATTGTCCCTTTGTGCTTGATCGCGAATGGACTTTGACAAAGTCTTTTGAAGGTATTCTGAAAGGGGTTGTCGACGGCGACGTCTTTTCGCCTGACAGTTGGGGAGGAGCTATTATTGACGAGTTGAAACCTTTTGAGGGAGAAACCGTTCTTGTCGGCAAACGTGCTTTGAACGGTTTTGAACATACGGATTTGGCTCGGATTTTAGAAGAGTTTGGCATTGAGAACGTCGGCGTCGCCGGTTTTTTAACGAACGTCTGCGCGCAAGCAACCGCATGGGGAGCGTACGATCGCGGCTATCGAACGAGATTGATTCCCAGCGCGTGCGGCGCCGCCTCAAAAGAAATACAGGATTTTGTTGAAAAGGAAGTTTGTCCGCTCTTTGGAGGCGCGCCGAGCGTCGACGAATTCCTTGACGAAATTGAATCACTCTTATAATTGCGCACTAAGCGACGAATTATCTCGGAACGTTTAAAAACGTTCCGAGCTTGTTTCATTCAAAACTAAGATAGTTGTAATATAGATAAACTGGTAAAAGTTTAACTTTTATAAGAAATTTTCTGGATTTTTCTAATCTTTGTGCGTTCACGGTCGAAAATAGTAGTAGCGAAGGAATGCGATCATAGCACGTCATGGAATTTCGACGAAGATCGATTCTTTGCCTTGTTTCGACGTCTTACGTTTGACTTGTTTGGTTGAATATTTACGACGAGGGCCTGCGTGTATGAGGAGAACGTCTCCTGTATGTTGCGCCAACAAACGTCTAAGACACTTTTCGCTACCAAGTCGTTCCGGATTATCGGCGGCTCTTATCTAAGGTATCCAAAAGAGGAAAACCATGAGTGGTTTAAAATTTGAAAAGAAGGCGAACATGTTAGAGCGCGCTGGCAAACTTGATCTTGTGGACAAACTGTTGCGAAAGCGGTCCGTTTTTAAACTTGGCGTCGCTTCGGCTCTGTTTTTGGTCGGCGCTTTGAGCGGCGAGGCTGTTTTGGCGCAACAAAATGTGAACGCCAGAAACACCCCGACGCTTGTTTCTTCTCCGTGGACAGATCAAGGCGGGCGAGAAGTCGTCAGTTTAGGTCAAAGAAACGTTTCCCGCTCCGGAATGAGGAAGGGGACGCATATTCGTCAGATATCGACTTTTTCACAGGACGATTATTTGACGGAAGGTCAGAACGATCCTTTGGCGCCTGTCGGCGATCTTAGCTCCTATGAGTTGACCGAAGAACCTGGCGATTGGAGCAGTTCGAATCTAGAGAGCGATTATCCTGTCGAAGCGGAAGACATCCCTGATTCCGTAGTTACGCCCGCGCCGAGATCGCTTGATAGCGATCCCGTGACGGCCCCTCAACCTCCTAAGAGTCCTTCCGTTCTGTCTACGGAAGTCCAACGATATCCGCAGAGCGACGAGTTAAACGGTTCTTCGGACAACGCTCGACGTCAGGGCGATTTCTCGAAAGCTGTTTCTCCCGCGCCCTCCACGAATCCTTATTCTCGAATTGGCCAAGCCGAATACAATCCAAACCAGTTTTACGGCTATGGCGGCAACTATTCTGTGAACGGGTATCGTAACGTGCCTCCGGCAGAAGCCTACGGGCAAAGCGTTTGTGGAGATTGCTGCGGCGGTTGCGGCGTTTTGGGCGGCATATTGCGGAATACTCAGGTGGAAGCAGGCGCAATTAGTATGCGCAGTCCGCTTGACTTCGACGACATGGGAAACACTGGCGCGGAATTCGCCGTGAATTGGGGAAGCGAACGCGCTTTTTTGGGCGGATTAAACATTCAGGCCGGCGCTCGCGGAGTTTTTTCCGATTTCAACGGCGTTCAAGCGAACGGTTTTGTGACTGACGATTCGCGTAATCAATTTTTCTGGACTGCCGGCGTTTATTTCCGAGCTCCTGCTTATTCGAACGGATGGTCCGGAGGCGTCGTGTATGATTCCGTCACGGAAAATTATTATCGTGAATATGAACTTAGTCAGTTGCGAGCTGAGTTGTCCTACAACTTCTCGAATTTTTGTGAAATCGGTTTTCGCGGCGCGTTTTCGCTTAACGACGATTGGTGCGATTTCCTGAATCTTGGTCCTGACGAGAAAGTTGAGGCGAAAGCGACCAGTTCCTCTTACTATACGATGTTCATTCGTAAACGTTTTATGGAAGGCGCTGAAGCGACGTTCTTTGGCGGCGCGACCGAATGGGGCGAAGGTTTAGCCGGAGCGGCAGTCGAGGCTCCAATGAGCGATTGTCTTGCGTTGCGCGGTTCAGCGACCTATGTGTTCCCGACCGAACGGGGACTTAACGACAAGACGAGAGAAGAATCGTGGAATATCTCCGTCGGATTGTCCTGGAGCCTTGGCGGAAACGCTCGAATGGGCGCCGACTCCCAACGTCCTCTCTTCGAAGTCGCCGACAACGGCAGCTTCTTACAGAACTTCCTTCGATGAGTCGATGGGGTTTGCGTAAGAGACGACAAACTTCTAAAACAATAATATATGAACGCGCTGATTATCATAACTCAGCGTGTTCTTTCTTTTTTGACTCCGAGACGCTTGAAAACACTTCACTCTTTTTGTAAATTCTAGGAGTCGTCGACGAGTTCGACGTTTTTCCTTTATCATGAACATTTACTTTTTTCGTTAGAGGGAGTGTTTGGGTGAAGCTTCTTGTTACAGCTTTTGGTTTTTTTTTGATTTCATGCTTTTGCTTTGCGCAGGAAACGACTAAGGATTCCGCGTATTTGAAATTATGGGCAGATTCTCCCTTTCCCTTGAAGTCGGAAGTTAGATTTCCGGAAGGGTGCGTACATTGCGTCGTTCAAGACGGCAATGAAGAGCTCAATTATAAATTCATGCATGAAACGGCCATTGGGTTCTACGGCGACCAGCTATTTTACGGCTGGTATAACAATCTTGAAAAAGAACTGGTCGGAAAGACTATACAGAGAGCAAGACGATCGTCTGATTTTGGAACGACGTGGTCAGAACCTGAAATTGTGATGGATCGCGACTCCGATCAGGGAGCCATGTACGTCGGTTTACAGTTTTTCGCTTTGAACGACTCCTTCTTTCTTTTGAGCAATTTAGAGAATGGAGCAGAACGGCCCGTTAAATGCCTTTTGGCAAAGTTCAATCCTGAATCCAAGGCATGGAGTGAGATTAGTTCAGTCGCCGATCGTTTTTTATCGATGCAGGCGCCTGTCGTGAACGACAATGGAGATTATGTCGTTTCCGGTAGTTATGCGGTAGAACCTGGTCAAACTTTCGCTTCGACGCCGGTCGTATTTATCAGTAAGGGGACGAAGATTGAAGAGCCTTGGCGAATTGCGCGTTTGGATCCTGACAATAAAGTTAATATATTTGCCGAAACCGGAGTTGTCGTTGACGGTAAGCACGCGCTTGCCGTGACAAGACGTGAAGATTCGCCTTTTCCTAATTTTTACGAAAGCGTTGATTTTGGCGAGACGTGGCGGCCTATTGAAAACAATCTATTTCCTGCCGTACATTCGAAATTTGCCGCCGGTATGTTCAGCAACGGAATCCGGTATATCGCGTTTAATTATCCTACGTTCAGAAGAAACGAAGACGGAAGCGTTGATCTTACGACAATCGATTGTTCCTCGCGGGATTCTTTGGCTATCGCCATTGCTCGTCCCGGTGAAGATTCGTTTTCCCATATGTACAT
Organism: Thermoguttaceae bacterium; assembly: GCA_017550965.1. Classification (GTDB taxonomy): domain Bacteria; phylum Planctomycetota; class Planctomycetia; order Pirellulales; family Thermoguttaceae; genus RUG369. The sequence continues at coordinate 21,538 of JAFZNK010000003.1, read as the reverse complement.
GATTTCTGATCCGTCAACTTCTAACCGACTTGCCGCTTCTCATTATCCATGCGTGATCGAACACGACGGATGGGTTTATGTTTCCTATACGGGAGTTTATGTTGATAAGCCGTTACGAGTTGGCGCGTTGACAAAATTCCCTCTGAAATCTCTTGAAGAGTGATTTTGTCGATAAGGTTTCATTTTTACTGCACGCGCTTAAAGGAATTAGAGGTTGCTTTGTGAATCGCTTCGTTTTTTCAGGGGTTGCATTTATATCGCTTTTCTCTTGCTTCGTTGTTTTTGCGGGAGACGACGCTCCTCTAGAAATAGGTAATCGTCGAGAATTATTTTTGGACGATTATCTTGTTTCTAAAATGGAGAGCGTAGAACTTTTAACGCATCGTCCCGAACGCAAAAATTTAGCGATGATTTTTAACAAGCCGTGGGAAGGTGATTCTCAGGGGTATTTTGCCGCTTTGTTTGACGGTTCCAAATATCGGCTTTATTATCATGCATGCGGGCAAAAACCGTTCCTTCCTTTGACGATTGCATGTATCGAGAGCGACGACGGTATTAATTGGACTTATCCAGAATTGGGCCTTCACGATTTTAAGGGGAGTTCGGCTAACAATATCGTAATTAAAGAAGTTAAATCAGATGTTTCTGCTCATGATTTCAGTCCTTTTCTCGATTTGAAACCGGGCGTGTCCGCTGACGAAAAGTTTAAAGCAATTGGTTTTGGTTTTAGTAGTACGGATCGTTCTCGGAACGGTCTTTATGCGTGGAAGTCTTTCGATTCCATTCATTGGACGTTGATGCAGGAAAATCCCGTTTACACGTCTGGGGCGTTCGACACGCAGAATATTGCGTTTTGGTCGGCGCTAGAAGGACGTTACGTTTTGTACTATCGAGACTTTAACAATAATACGCGCGTTGTTAAAAGGGCGATTTCAGACGATTTTCTCCATTGGGTTGATCAGGGGGAAATTCAGTTTCCAAACGGCGACGGTCCGATCGAAAGAGTTCAATTTTATACGAATCAGATATCGCCATATTACCGGGCTCCGCACATTTACATCGGTTTTCCCGCTCGATACGTGGATAATGGACTTACTAAGTCTACTGAACTATTACCGGAATGGGGAGAACGTCAGGAACGGATGACGGTCGAACAACGAGAGGGCACGGCGGCAACCGACTCAATTTTTATTTCAAGTCGGGACGGAATCAATTTTAAGACGTCGAACGACGTGTTTGTGGCGCCTGGTTTACGCACTGCTCATAATTGGTTTTATGGCGATAACTACTTGTCTTGGAACGTTATTGAAACAGTACCGACAGAGGACGACTCGCCAAAAGAATTGTCTATCTTTTCCGTTGAATCGTATCAAACGAAGAATGATTCTCGTCTTCGTCGTTATACTCTCCGCATTGACGGATTTGGTTCGCTTCACGCTAAATCTATTGAGGGCGTCGCTGAAACGAAACCGCTGTTTTTTACAGGCAACGAATTATCCTTAAACGTGGCGACGTCAGCCGCCGGATTTGTTCGAGTAGAAGTTTTATCCGAGGACGGGACTGTTGTCGAGGGGTTTTCTTCGGAAGATTGCGATATAATCTATGGGGATTCGCTTGATCGACGCGTGTCATGGAAAGGAAAGAGCGACATGTCCGTTTTGCAAGGAAAGCCGATCAAACTGCGTTTTCTTATGAAGGAAGCCGATATTTATTCTCTAAAGTGGGAGGAATAATAGGATAAACGTAAACGTCTGAAAATGGACGTTTATCATCCGTAGAGAAAAAGATTGGGACCATGTGAGTTTGATTTCCGTGTCGTTGACGTCAAAGCGTTTTGCCGTCTCCCATTGTCCTCGTATTGTTAAACAAAGCGGTTGTTTTTTGCCTTTATGGGACTGTTTGTTAATCGCAGTTACGCGTTGGCGCTTGGTAAAAATTCCTATGAACTTTCATAAAGGTTGATTCTTGCGGTAACTATTTGTTTTATCTGTATTTTTTGTGAATGGAAAGATTCGATTATGAAACGTGCTATTTTTTTAGGAGTTGCCTTTCTAACCTTTTTCGCAGGTTTTTTGGCCTTTGCCTCGAGCGACGAACCTCTCGAAATTGGGAATCGACGCGAATTGTTCGTGGATAATTACCTTATTTCTAAAATGGAGAACGTAGAGCTCTTAACGCATCGTCCCGAACGTAAAAATCTGGCGATGATTTTTGACAAGCCGTGGGAAGGTGATTCTCAGAACTATTTTGCCGCTTTGTTTGACGGTTCTAAATATCGGCTTTATTATCACGCATGGGGACAAAAAATCGCTCATCCCTTGACTATTGCTTGTATAGAAAGCGACGACGGTATTAATTGGATTCATCCCGAATTAGGCCTTCACGAATTCAATGGCAATTCTGCCAACAGTATTGTGATCAACGAGGTTAAACCTAATCTTTCTGCTCATGATTTTAGTCCTTTTTTGGATTTAAAGCCCGGCGTTCCAGAAGATGAAAAGTTTAAAGCGATAGGATTTGCCTGGGACGGTTCCGACAGCTCTCGAAACGGGTTGTATGCCTGGAAGTCTCCTGATTCTATTCATTGGACGTTGATGCAGGACGATCCTGTTTATACTTCAGGAGCGTTTGACACACAGAATATTACCTTTTGGTCGACACAAGAAGGAAGATATGTTTTATACTATCGAGATTTCAAAGGCAATACCCGCATTATTAAAAGGGCTGTCTCAGACGACTATCTTCATTGGGTTGATCAAGGCGAGATTCAGTTTCCTGACGGCGACGGGCCAATAGAAAGGGTTCAATTCTATACAAATCAAATAGCCCCTTATTATCGCGCTCCCCACATTTACATTGGTTTTCCCGCTCGATATGTGGATAACGGACTTACTAAATCGACTGAACTTTTGCCAGAGTGGGGGGAACGTCAAGAGCGAATAGCGGCGTCGCAGCGTTACGGCACGGCGGTAACCGACTCAATTTTTATTTCAAGTCGAGACGGAATTAATTTTAAGACTTCAAACGACGTGTTCGTCGCTCCCGGTCTGCATACCGCTCATAATTGGTTTTATGGCGATAACTACCTGGCATGGACCGTATTGGAAACAAAATCGACAGACGACGACTCGCCAAATGAATTGTCTATCTACTCTGTTGAATCATATCAAACGAACGGGGATTCTCGTCTTCGTCGTTATGCTCTCCGCATTGACGGATTTGGTTCGCTTCACGCTAAATCTATTGAAGGCGTTGTTGAAACGAAGCCGCTTGTTTTTGCGGGCAACGAGCTATCCTTAAACGTCGCGACGTCAGCCGCAGGATTTGTTCGGGTAGAAGTTTTATCCGAGGACGGGACAGTTGTCGACGGTTTTTCTTCGGAAGATTGCGATATGATCTATGGAGACTCGCTTGATCGACGCGTGTCGTGGAAGGGAAAGAGCGATATGTCCGCTCTGCAAGGAAAGCCGATCAAACTGCGTTTTCTCATGAAGGAAGCCGATATTTATTCTCTAAAGTGGGAAGAATAGTCGGATAAACGTAAACTTCTGCAAAAGGACGTTCATATTCCGTAGGGAATGAACGTCCCTGTTGTTTAATCTTGAGTTCAGATCATTGGAAAATTATCTGGCGCAAAAGTTTTTCAAATTCCTCCTGACCCGAAATAAATTCTACGCCAATTTCAACAGCGTAAACGGGGATGTTCGAGAGTTTGGCGAATTCCTTTAATTTGACAAAATCTTTCATTGTCGTAATAAAAGCCTGCGCGTCGACGCGCTCTGCCTCAACGAGTAATTGGTTGTAATGGGCCGACGAATAGACGCAATGGTCAGGGAAGGCGAAAAAACGACTGATATTGAGTTTTTCATTCTTGAGAGTCTTTTGAAAACCTTGCGGCGCTCCCAGTCCGCAAAAGGCGATAAACTTGTCCGACGATTCTATCGATTCTTTCCATTCCCTATAATCGAGCTTTTGTATTGGAAGCTCTGACTTCGTTCCGTTAGATTCTCCCAAATGATTTCTGTATTGGAAAATATGTCGCGGTTTTTGAGCGATTTCCGCCCAAACGGCTTTTGGGGCTATTTTTATGACTTTAGAACGTATTTTTTCTCGTTCGGACGGATGTATTAGATCGGCTCGGCTAAGCAAGACCGCGTCTGCACGGCTCATTCCAGAGAGCGGTTCACGTAAATAGCCTGACGGAACAACTCGCTCTCCCCCAAAAGGATTAAGCGCGTCAAGTAAGAGGACGTCGAGGTCGCGCGCTATACGACGATGTTGAAAGGCGTCGTCAAGGAGTAAAACGTCGACGTCCGGACGTTGGGTCAGCATTGCGTTAGCCACTTCTACGCGATTGACGCCGAGGAAATGGGGGATTGTTGGAAAGCGTAACGCTTGTTCAAGCGCCTCGTCGTTCATTGAGTTATATTTTATCTCGACTTCTGACTTGATCTCTTTGACGTCTTGATTTCTGCTTGCATGAGAAGTGGAAACGTTCGACAATTTTTGTTGCTTAGCCTTGTAGCCGCGACTGATCAATCCCGGTTTTCGTCCGAGTTCCAGACAACGATTGGTTAACCATGCGACAAAAGGGGTTTTTCCCACTCCGCCTAAGGTCAAATTGCCAACGACGATTGTTTTACGCGGCACGTGTGTCTCTTGAAACACCCCATAATCGTATAATCTGTTTCTCATGCGAATAACGATGGAGTAGGGGATCGACGCGACGCACGCAAGCGTGCGAAAAATCTTTGCAAGCAGACTTTGATCAGTACAGTCGACAAATCCTCGAAGTTTCGTAGAGAGAAGGTTGTTCATGATTGACAAAAAAGGAAACTATAAGCCTGCGAAGTCGTCAAATCGGGAGGCTGAACCTCGCGAAAAACCGCGCAGACAGGCGCTTTTGTCGCATTGGAGTAAAAATGATTAAAACGTTTGCACAAGCGCAATTTTCGTCCTGTATTGACATTAGTATAAATAGTTTTGACGTAAACACAATACAACTTTCAAAACGGTTCTTGCCAAAAATGAGACATTGGAGTAAAATAGGGAGGGTTTCGTATCCGAAATTTTGTAGGGAGACGGGACTTCTACCTGAGAGATTGGTCTCGGGCCATTCCTGAAAAAGCTTATTACTTTTTGTGTTCGCAAGGAGTTTATAGATAATGCATTCGTTAAGTTTTTCCAATTTGGAGCCCGTTATTGGGTTGCCGGCGTGGCTTAGCGCAGCCTCTAAAGTAGACACGATGGCTTTAGTCGTTGTTGCCGTATTTGTCGTCTTGATCATGTTAATGCGGTTGGTTCTTCCCAGAAGCGGCGCTATTGCATGGGTTACGGCAAAAGAGACCTTGTTGCAACCGCTTTTCCTTATTTTAACTTTGGTTGGTCTCTTTGGCTTGTTTATTTTTCCGTTCCTTCCTTACCACACTCTTGGCGAGGACGTAAAGATTGTCGTTTCTCAGGGGCTGACTCTTGTCAAACTTGCATGCGTCTTTTTGGCTATTTGGACGGCAAGTACTTCAATTGCAGATGAAATTGAGGGTAAAACAGCTTTGATGATTTTAGCAAAGCCTGTTGGGCGGCAAAAGTTTGTTTTTGGAAAGTATCTTGGCGTAATGGTTGCAGTGACTGCGCTCTTCCTTATTCTTGGTATTTTCTTCTTGAATACCGTTTCCTATAAGTTGGTCTATGACGCTCGTGAGTCTGCGAAGGACTTGCCTACTGCAGTTGAATGTTGGCAGTATGTTCGTGGAATTGTTCCAGGTTTGTTCCTTGCGTACTTTGAAACGATTGTATTGACCGCTATCTCGATCGCTATATCGACACGTCTGCCCTTGTTGCCCAATTTGACGATATGCTTGACGATTTATGTTTTGGGGCATATTGTTCCGATGATTGTTGCGACCGACGCGGTGGTAAATATGCCGATTATTGGTTTTTTTGCCAGTTTGGTATGCGCCTTTTTGCCGATCCTTGATCACTTTAATATGGAGACGGCGATTGCTATGAATCGATCCGTGGGATGGGAATATATCGTCAATGCGGGAATATATTCCGTTTTATTTGCAGGCGTAGCGATGATGTTGTCCTTGTTGCTATTTGAGGATCGCGACCTGGCGTAAATTTGCAGAGCGTTTTCTACTCGACTTCCGCGCGATAAGCGCGTTGACGACGTCTTTTTTGCGAGCGACCTTTGGCTTATACTATGGGTCGCTTTTTTTACGCTTTGTTTTGTCGGTTTTCATACATAAACTTCTTGGCTTTGCTTCCTGAATGTGAAGGTCGTTCATTGTAAACTAAAAGCGTTTTGCGGAGAAAATGTTCATAAAAACGATATCGCGTTTTACGGACCAACTGTAAAAGCTTCGAGGTTTGATTCGCAATGGTAACCAACAACGAATACGTAAGAATGTCGCAGATGCTACAGTGAAGTAGGTTAAAATAAGGAATTACGTCGGAAGGAATAACTATTTAGTTGTCTGATCGACGATGTAGCAACGCCTTATTGTATTTACCATGCCCTCTTGGGCAGTACCCCTCGTGTAGGAAACTAAAAACTTGTGAATACCGAGAAAAGGGTTGACAAAGAGTTTAACGCCTTTTTTAAAAATGACTAGTTTTGAATAAAGTGTAAGATATTTGGTTATTTTTTCTCTTCTTAATTCGTTATAAATGATTCCGATAATAGAATAAACGTTATGAGGAGATCAATCAAAGAAAATTGAGAGAAAGACTAAGTCTTGATTATCAGCGCCTAATTGACTTAGCGTGTTGTTTAACTCAAAAAAAAGCTACGCTCATTCGAGAGCGTAGCCAAGTTGAAGCAGAAGGTTTGTCATATTGACGGTCGCTTACGCGAACGGATCGTCGTCGTCGCTACCAAACGGATCGTCGTCTGTGTCGTCTGTCCCTTCTTCCGGCACATTCTCGTCGCTATCGTCGGCAGGAGCGGCAAACGGATCGTCGTCCTGGGCGTCGTCGTCAGACGACGCGTCGCTTTCGCCTTTTTCGTCGGCTACCGACCAGTCGATCGAATCAGATTCAAGTTCTTGTTCGGACTTAAACTCTTTTCCTCCAAGAAGAGGAAGCAAAAGAGAAGCGTTCTTTTCAACAACGGCTAAATCGATGAAGACTGCCACCTTGTTGTCCTGAGTTTGCGGCTTAAGCGCGTCGAAGACGTCGTTGACAAAAGGCGTAAAATCAACGGGCTCGTCAGAAACTGCGGAAAGCTTTTCGTCGAGAGCGTCTTTCATGACTGGTTTAGCCAACGTCAAAGCTCCTGTAACTCCATCGGCAAAGTCTTTCGCGTCCTCATCGTTGCCAAAGGCTGCGACGGAAGCAATTTTAGGCGTTCCAATTAACGAAATTGCGAGGGTGATCGTTTTAACGGAGTTCAATGATTTCTGCTCTTTCACAGCGTCAACTATTGGTTCGGCAAACGATTGAACGTCCTCTTCGTCTGAGTTTGCACCAAGCCCTGCAAAAGGACGAGCAATTTCGTCGTCAGAGCCTTTCGCTTGTCCGCTTACTTCGCTGGAAAAGGCCTTGAGAAGCCCGTCGACTCCATTGGCAACTACGGTTATAGCGGCCCCGTCAGCTTGTCCCAAAGCTTCTGCAATATCTTTTGCGTCTTCCGCGGAAGCGGGAGTGGAGAAGCGTTTGCGAACGAAAGGAAGAACGGCCTTACGAGAAGAGGTTCGCGCATTCTTCTTAGCGAGTTGCACCTCCTCGAGGTAATCAGTTAGGAGATCGGCGGGAATGCCCATAGCGTTTGCAAGCGCTTCATTTTTGCCGGAACCGTTTAAACCCCCGGAAACGCTCATGGAACTTTGCGTCGGCGAGAGAGTAGACGAACCAGAACCTCCGTATGCTCCGTTACTGGATCCCGAGGCGGAGTACGAACCATAAGCGGAATTTGTTTTTTGAGCTTCCTCCGCTTTTGCGCGAAACTTTGCTTCGATAGAATCAAGATCTGCTTTGACGGCGTTGTCGTGTCCTACCACCGCAATGACAAAACCATATCGCTTGAATACGGTAATCGCCGTTTCGCTAAAAGCGTCGACGACAGCGTTTTGATCCGCTTCGCTCAATCCGTCGATTGGAAACGCCAATATTTCACAACCGGGGTCCGAACCGCCTGCGTAAGAAATATCGTACATATCGTCAATTTTCTTCTTAAACGCGCTTTGGACGGCCGCGTTTTGAATTGTCGATAATAACTTTTTAAACGAAGATTTAGCGGATTCTTTTTGATATTCTCGTAATTCTACTTTATATTGATCGCTGGATTGGACGACTCCGCCAGCTTTATCAACGATAGAATCGACGAACTTGGAAAGACCTTCGTAATCGATTTTCGTGAGATTGACGCGAGCGATTGAGGAGACGTCGGAGTAGAGCAACGCTTGCAAGCGACCAAGCGCGTTTTCTGTTCTTTTAATACCGCTAGCGCGATTCGCTATCGTCGACGTCTGCTGTTGAGCGCCAGTCATTGGGTCCATGGGACCGCCCATTGAAGCGTACTCCCCCTGGGCGAAGAGGGGAGAGACGTAACTTCCCACATAAATAAGCAGGGAAAGAAGAAGCCCCGAACGCGTTGCCGTCCAAAGGGAACGTAACGATAAACGCGACATTTTTTTTCTCCGAACGAATGAACAAACGACCGCGACCATCTTTTACGACAGAACCCTGCAAATCGTCAGACGAAAACAGAATTCAGTTGAAAAAACGTCCGCATTTTATGATACTGTCGACAAAGTCGCTACTGGCGGTTCATCTCCTGAAACAAGGCCGACACTAACGTCAATTCAAGACAACACGCCCGACAGTAACCTGCACTCTATATTATAGTTTAACGGAGTCGGTTTTTCTAGGGCCAACTTTATAATGAAATAATTTTTCACGTTTTTTTCATTCGTTTTTGGCGCGCCCGTTCCTATAATCGATATAATTAACTTCTCACTAAGTTTTTTCGTAGCTATCTGAGGCGCGAGCGTCTTTAAGACATTTCTTTGACGTATTGAGTTGACGAGAAACACCGTCTAACGAACTCAAAACAAAATATGCGGCAAGTATTGAAAAACCGTATAAGACAGGGGTCCTATATCTGATTGAGGAAACGAAAATAGAGTGCAGCGCCGTTACGTATACGGCAGGTATTAGCAGCGTCCATGCAGTGCCTTTGCGTTGAGAGAAACAACGCCGCCTGCGAGTCCAAGGAGAAAAATCGGGATGAAGGTGATCGCAAGAATGACCTTTAAAATCGGCTTTGCAAAAGCTCTTTCGCGAGGCAATGGCGCCCAAAGACGGTATATTTTAACAAAACATAATTTGAACGCTTTTTGCGGATTGCTTTTAACCCAGTTGATAGCCGCTTCTTTCATTCGCGTATCCAGGCGAACTTCGAAATGAACGTTTGTCGAGCTGGAAGGGTTCTCGATTTCTTCTTCGCGGAAACGATCTACAAATTCCATATCGCTTGCCCCGGTGGCCGACGGATTAAGTCCGTCGTAGAGACTTGCTCCCATTTGCAAGGTTGTCGGCACAAATTGACTAGTTAGTTTATAATTACGAACTATCCAAGGCGACAACGCTACGAAAGTAAAGGCGAGGACAACCGTCGTCGTAAAAAATAGCTTCTTCCAAGAAAACACGACTTCATAGTTCGTGTAATAGTAGTCGTCAATTTCATGAGCGACGCCTGTAAAAGCGCGAAATATCATAATGATTATTGTTGCGAACGGCAAGTAGTAATACCAACTTGGGCGAAGATAAACAGTTGCGGCCGTCAAAACTCCCAGCAATGCTCCGGAAACAAATAAATTAAACCAACCTATTCTTTTGGGCGTTTTCCAATCGAGAAAGGCTGATTCCGCTTTAAACGCTCTCATATCGCGAGCGGGAAAAGGGAGAATACCTAACTTTTGCGCAAGATTCCAAAGACACATGTTCTGCAAGAGAGCAAAAGTTAAAAAAGACTCTTCCGATAAGATCAAAACGCTTTGAAATACGAGGGTCGGATCAAACGCGACGAAAACGCCTGAAATATTCGCCACCCACCGTTTGGGTTTTGGTGGAAAATTCAGGAATTTCCAAGCGATTAATCCAACCAGCGCCACGTTGAGCGTCCCAAATAACGCGCCTTGTATCCTGGCTACGATCGTTGGGGGATTATTTCCAAAGAGTTTGAAGATCGGGGCAAGAATGACGGGGTACCCAGGCGTTCGAAATATCTGCCAATGTCGTTCTTCGTCAAATTCGTAAGAGCGTCCAAAAGCTATGGCTTGGCCTAACTTCCAGTAAGAGTCTGAATCGCCGAAAAAGAATATTGGTTCATTGAGAGAATCCATTCCGACTTTTGACGTTTGCGAAACGGAAGATTTTAACTGCGCCTCCCAAAATATCGCAACTCCGACGCGTACAAGGAAGGCCGACAATAAAAGGCAAATCCAAAAAATTGAGTTGCTTTTTAACGCCATCGTTTTCTATTGAAAAAAGGAGTGAAACGATTGTGAGGAAAGCTATGAGTTCGAATCTTTCGCAAGATTTTCGTAATCTTCCAGCGACCGTTTTGTTACACGAGGGCGTCGTTTTTCTAACAAACGCGCGATCTCTCCCGAATCGAGTTGTTGAAAGAACGTTTCAAGGTCTGGATATAGAGCGTCGCTTAAGAATTTAACAGCCCAATTTTCCGTCAGCGGACTTATCGTCAAAATGATCGCTCCGTTTTGCCACGCTTCCCACATTTCAATAGCCGTGCCCATGGACGCTACGGGAACAAAGGCTATCAAAACGTCTATCTCAGTTCCGCACATTCTATTGTGAGTGAGAAAAACCTTTTTCCCAGCCTCAGGCGCGTAAAAAAGAGAATTTTTATTTCTTTCAAAGGGATCATAGACAGAAGAATTTGGAAAAGCTTTTGATACGGCCGTTTTGAGCCGTTCTCGATAATTCTGGTCATGTAGCTCCAAGGCGATTTTTGAACCCTGCATGACGCCCGCAATAAAGAATTTCATCGTTTTTCTTTAAAAGGAAACAAGTAACAAAAACGCCCGGAAAACAAATGTTCTCCAGGCGTATAGCGCGAAACTGCTCGCAATAAAACCAGGGATTATGTCAGGCCGCGTAACGCTTAACGACCAGCGAAACGTCCTGACCTCCAAAGCCAAAACTGTTGCTCAGAGCCACGTCGACTTGAACTTTTCTCGAGACGTTTGGCACGTAATCAAGATCGCAATCCGGATCGCGCGTTTCAAAATTAATCGTTGGAGGAACGATATTGTCTCGTATTGCCAATAAGCAATAAATACACTCCGTCGCGCCCGCCGCAGCGATTAAGTGCCCTGTCATGCTCTTGGTGCTAGATACGGGAATCTGATACGCGTACTTTCCGAAAACTTCGCGAATCGAAAGAGATTCGACTCTGTCGTTTACACCGGTGCTCGTACCGTGCGCGTTAATATAATCGATATCTTCCGGTTTAACGCCGGCGTCCTCAAGAGCGAGCTTCATACAACTAATAGCGCCGCGACCTTCAGGATGGGTGTCGGTAATACGATAGGCGTCAGAAGTTGCTCCGTAACCGGCAATTTCTCCATATATCTTGGCTCCGCGAGCCTTGGCATGTTCAAGCTCCTCAAGAATCAACATGCCGGACCCTTCGCCGATAATGAACCCGTCCCTATGTTTGTCAAAAGGTTTCGAGGCTTTTTCGGGTTCGTCGTTCGAAACGCTAAGAGCCGTGAGAAGATTAAATCCTGTAACTCCAAAGGGATGAATCATAGAATGCGCGCCGCCTGCTATCATGATGTCGGCTTCGTTTCTGCGAATAATTTCGGTCGCCTCGCCAATGGCTTGCGCGCTGGCCGCGCAAGCGGTGAGGCAGTTAATGTTCGGCCCCTTGGCGTTAAACATGGCGGCCAGGTGGGCGGCAGGCATATTGGGCTCTTGTTCTAATTCACGAATTGGGTTAAGGATTTCCATACCTTTTTGTACGAATTTTCCTTCGTCAAGAGAACCGTCTTCCTCAAGTCCGGCGACCATCATTGAGGCAAAATCGCCAAAGCTCTGTTCGCCTTCGCCTGCGCCTGTATAAACGCCGAAACGATCCGGATCAAGATATTTCGAGCCCTCTCCCAAAAGGCCGGCGTCTTTCATCGCTTTGTAACCGGCTCCCACTGCAAATTTGGTGTGACGATCTTGGTTTACCCAATCGTTAGGGTCTTCGCCAATGTCGTCTACGTCCCAGTTCTTAACCTCAGCGGCGATTTTAGTAGCGTAATTCGAAGCGTCAAACAGCGTGATTCGACCAACTCCTGATTCTCCGTTGATCAAACGTTTCCACACGGTTTCAACGTCGTGACCTAACGGCGTAACCAAACCAATACCAGTAACTACAACTCGACGATTCATTGACAAACCCTTAAAAACGAAACCTCTCTAGTCATTCGTCTGGGATGATACTTAATTCTAATTGCTGACTTAATGCTCCACAGCCGATGGAATTCCGAAACAATAAACCACGAATTAACAAGTCATTGTGAAGGAAAAGAGTTGGAACTTGGTCGCAGGTAAAAGCGATAAAGATAGTTAAACTCTTCAATTTTGAAAAAACGGATCTTTCAGGGGATTGCCGTTGGAATCGACTCCAACTTCGTATATTCCGTAAGCGCGAACTAAGTCTTCTAATTCACCTTTTGCAAACTGATCTCGTTGGGCAAATTCCGCGCCTAAGTGCGCAAAAATCAATTCGCCTTCTGCGATAAGTTCGTCTCCGCGCCGTACATAAACGCTTGCCATAGATCCTTCCTCGCCGATGGAATCAATTATTGCTTCGTAGGTTAACACGTCGCCAGGCACAATCTCTGTTTGATAGAACTTTATGCTTGGGATTTTACCTAATACAACTTTTTTCCTGTATTGAGTCGACTCATTAATCGTTAAACCGGCGGTTTGCGCCAATCCTTCAATGATGAGAGAAGCGGGAGCAACTACATGGAACGGAAAATGGGCTCGCAAATGATCTTCAGCTCGCGTTATCGTTTTAACGGCAACAGCTCTTTTGCCGCTCTCAAAAACCGTAAATCGATCGATCCAGTACCAGTACATCTGTTAATATGAAGGATAAAGAAACATAAAGACGCGACAGTCGCATTGCCACCGTCGCGTGTTGCAAAAATAAACGTTCTATAAAACGATTACCCTAATTTTTGCTCAATGACGTTGCAGAGGTCCTCGACCGTCAGAATTTTGGAAATATTCTGAACCAAAGGATTGGCCTTGAACGCCTCAAGATTGGCGTTTGGAAGGCGTTCTTCCAATACCGCGAGACCGGCCGGGGTTAACTTCCCGTCTACAACGTATTCCTGGTTTGTGAAAAGATCTTCCGGAATCAGCTCGCTACGATCAATTTTTACGTTGAACTTCTTTTCAAGATTGAAAACGATTTCGAGAAGATCGATAGATTCCGCTCCAAGGTCGTCGACAAGGGTCGCTTCTCGAGTAACTTCTTCTTCGTCGACGGCTAACGAATCAACCAAGACTTCGGCAACAGTTGCAAAAATAGAGTCTTTCGTCTCCATTTACGATACTCCTTAACGTTTAATAACTGACGAGACAGAGTCTCGAACCACTTTTCCTATAAAATATTTAAAAATAAGTTGATCAGTTAACGATTCATCCGTCAATACATTCAGGGGGAATGTCTTTCCAGAGGAGCGCCAACTCGTTTTTCAGAGCCTTGATCAACTTGGGATCAAAGGGAGCCTGAGATTCAGAAACGTCGCGCAGGTTGTATTTAGCCAAGGTTAACTCCGCTCGAACACGGGCCTGTCCTTCTATTGATCCTTTAACCTTTACAACCGTTTCCGTTTCGGAATCTGAAACGATCTTTGACGTTACGACCAGCGTTTGTCCCGGTTGAAGAAACTGCCCAAACTTAACGTTTCTCGTTTCCTTCAACACAACCATGCTGTGTGCAAAATCCTCCGTGACGCGGATCAGCCACGCGGAAGCCTGAGTCATTGCTTCAATCATCAAGACTCCGGGCATTACGGGAAATTTGGGAAAGTGATCCCGCAGGTACTCTTCCGACATCGCAAGCGATTTTGTTGCGACGACCGATTCGCCGGGGACCAATTCGTCAATTTTGTCTACCAGGGAAAAATACATTTTGGGGCAATCCTTCAAAGCCGAAAATACGGCCTCTCATCTTGTCGGCAATCCCTCTCCAAAAATCCAATTTTTGTGGAAAATATGGAAACGATTTCCTGTTTTTCCTCCAATTTCCAAATTACGGAAAGGCTGGCGACCAGGGTTCGGAGAAATGATTGCAAATAAAACTCAACGGGGAAGAACGCCGCGCATGAAAAACAACAGATTTTCTCACCGCGCTTTTCACGAAAACAAGTACGTTCCCACGAAAAAGCGCCTTCATGAAACCATGAAGACGAACTAAGTTTTCCTCGTATTTGCAACAACCCTGTTCCGGAAATTATAGCTTTTCTCCAAGTTACTTCAAGCCCCAGTCGGGAAGCGACGCTTTGAAGGTCTGTTGAATTGTTGAGTTTTCGAATGAAGAAATAAACAAGACAGGTAATATAAAAGATTTGAATTGATAATAAACGTTATAGCGGACGTATTGGTTCAAAAATTAGCGCCGATTGTAGCGAAAGAACCTAAAAGCATAAAAAGTAGCCTTAACTAACGTGTTTTTTTGGGAGAAAAAGGAGTTGTCCCTTTGATTGCCAAACCATTTCCCTTATAATTGACGGCGACGATGGGCAAGCGTTTTGTCGCCGAATTACTAGTTGGACGGGTTTCGCTTGTCGCCGTGTTTGCCGTCGTTTTGTCCTTACTGCGAGCGTTTGGGAGCGTTGGAATAATGATTTGCGTGACAATTGGATGCGGAAGTCACAAACGGATGATTGAAGAATGGCAGAAGTTAGCCGACGACAACGTTAAGTTTGTGGAACTACGACTTGACTACTTGCGCAAAGATCCTCAGCTGTACCGACTTTTGCCCAATAGACCAACGGCTTTGATTGCAACGGTGCGTCGGAAGTCGGACGGGGGAATGTGGCGCGGAACGGAGGAAGAGCGCATTAAGTTGCTACGTTCTCTTATTGCAGAGGGGGTCGAATACGTTGATCTTGAGTCAGACGTCGCGCCTAAGATTCCCCGTTTTGGAAAAACCAAACGAGTCGTGAGTTATCACAATATGGAGGAAACTCCTGAAAATCTCGACGCCATCCGTGAAGAAATTCTGGAAAAGTGCGATCCTGATATTGTCAAAATTGCAGTTACTCCTAAATCGATAGACGACGTTTTTCGTCTGGTCGATTTTATGAAGCGCGCTAATTCTGAGCGTGGAAAAGCAAGAACTCTTGCTCTTTCTATGACGGAATTCGGTTTTTTTTCTCGCGTATTAGGAAAAAAATGGGGCGCGCCCTACACCTATGCAGGTTTTTCTAAGACTCGACAAATGGCGCCAGGTCTTCCTTTTTACAAGATCATGCGCGACGAGTATCGATATGATTTGATTGATAAGGACACAGAAGTTTACGGCGTTGTAGGAGATCCAATTCAACATAGTTTGAGTCCGAAGATTCACAATCTTTCTTTTGCGGCTCAGAATATGAATTGCGTATACTTGCCTTTCCGCGTGTCTAAAGAGGATTTGTCGCATTTTGTGTATCAGGCGGCGCAAGCGCTTAATTTGAAGGGGTTGAGCGTAACAATTCCTCATAAGGTAGAAATCATCAAAAAACTCACGCAACTTGATCCGGCTGTTGAGACGATTGGAGCATGCAACACGGTCATTTTTGACGGAAACAGTCTTTTTGGTTATAACACGGATTACCTTGCCGCCGTTTTAAGTATCGAAACGGCAATGACCGGCGCCCCTCCTCGAAGGGATGAACCCAGTCCTCTGGAGGGACTAAGCGCCCTCGTTTTGGGTTCTGGCGGAGCGGGAAAAGCTTTGGCCTACGGTTTGCACGAACGAGGCGCGCGCGTTATTATTGCAGCCCGTGACGTTGAAGAAGCGGAACGCGTCGCTAACTGGGTCGGTTGTGAATATTGTTCGTGGGAGGAACGCAACGGATATGTGGTTCAAGTTCTTGCGAATTGTACTTCTGTCGGCATGTTTCCTAACGTTGACGAATCTCCAATGGAATTGCAATATTTGCGCGGCGGCATGACTGTTTTCGACTGCGTTTATAATCCAGAAACGACCTACTTGCTCCGCATGGCGAGGGAAAAAGGGTGTAAAGCCGTATCTGGCGTCGAGATGTTTGTCGGACAAGCTTGTCTGCAATTTAAATTGTATACGGGGCGTAAAGCCTCGGCGTCCTATATGCGACAAATTGTGCGCGAAGCATTAGGTTCCGTCCGGTGATTACAAGAGAAAGGCGTTTCTTTCTTTCACTGGGCAAACATGTCTAATGCGCTTGTTTGTTTTTCAAGTTGTTGATGGGTAAAGTTTGACGGGAAGTTTTAAGTGCGCGTCAGGGAGTCCGAACAGACTTTTGCCGTAGTTGCCTTTGGTTCCAATTTAGGCGACGTCAAAGGGAACATAGAGCGAGCGTTGTCTTTGCTTGAGAGAGTTGAATACGTCGACGTTTTGAAAGTCAGTTCCGTCTGGAGTACTCTTCCCGCTGGAGGACCTGTTAATCAACCTGAGTATTCTAACGGGGCTGTTTTGATTAAGACGAGCTTATCCCCTTACGCGCTTCTTAATGAATTACAAACGATTGAGAACGAATTATTGCGGGTTCGTCGGGAGAAGTGGGGGCCTCGCACAATAGATCTTGATTTGATTCTATACGGCGACCTCGTTATTAACACTCCGGAGCTTACATTGCCGCACCCTCGCGTGTATTGGCGCCAATTTGTCTTAGATCCTGTTTGTGAAGTGGCTCCAGGACTTGTTTTGCCTACGACAGGTTTGAGTTTTAGCGAAACGCGTCGACTTTTATATTTTGTTTTTAAAGGATTTGAGCTGACGTCGTTTTTGACTCTCAGTAGCTAGACTACTCTATATAGCTACCTTAAAAAGTTTACCGTACGCATTTCCGGGTTGGAAATGGAAACGATGAAGCGTTCGAGCGTGTGTCTAGGATCGCTTCTGCTACCGCCCTTGAGGTCAAAGTCTGTCTGTACGAGCATTTGAGAAAGACGACGACCTCGACTTGATCCTAGTTTTTTAAGTTGTTCTGCTGTTTTATCTTTCAAAAAAGAACGAACGCCGACTTTTTCCAGCGCGGCATTAATGCTTAGTTTTTCGCCGGAAGCGCTTGCTTCTAAAAAAAGCTGTGTTGCCGCGGAAAGTTTGCGTAAAGACGCCGCCATCTGAGCTAAAATCATAATTGGAGCTTCGCCCGCATCGACAAGTTTGTCAAATTGACGCAACGCTTCCGCCGTTCGACCTTCCAACGCCGCGTCGACGAGATCCCATACTTTTTTTTGACGCCACGAGCCGACGTTTTCCTGGATGAAGCGAACGTCGATTTTTCCAGACGCAGGAAGAAGAAGCGAAAGACGACGCGTTTCCTGATCAAGCGCTCCCAAATCGTCGCCGACCAATTCAACAAGAGTTTCAGCCGCTTCACGAGACAGAGAGACTCGACACTTGTTTGACGCCCAAGGGATAAGCCAGGAAACGACGTCTTTTCTTGCGGGTTGCTTGCAATCGATTAGCAAACCGGAAGCGTTGGCAAGTTTATAGAGTCGGAGATTACTTGGAAACGAATTGAGTTGTAAAACAAGAACGCTCGCTTTACTCGGTTCGTTAATATAAGATTCAAGCGACTCTCTATTGGGAGAAAGGAACGTATCCGCTTGTTCTACAACGACCAAACGTCTTCCTGCTCCAAAGAGCGCCAATGTAGACGTTGCTCGTAAAACGTCGGTGTAAGAGACGGAAGTCCCGTCAAATCGCGTATATGAAAAGTCGCCATCGCCGTCTGAAAGAACTAGGGAACGTAGACGTCTAAGCGTTTCCGAACGCAGAAAATTTTCTTCTCCGAAAACGACGCAAAAGGGAGGAATCTGAAAGTCGTCAGACTTCTGTAAAAAATCGAGAGCGGTTACAATTCCCATGATTGCCTTTTTCGTTTTGTCGGAAGAGTACGTTGAGAAAAGCTGTTGTCTGTCAAACGCAAAACAAGACGTCGATTGGACGACGTCTTGTTTTTAAATTAGGCGAACAAATTCCCCTTCAAAAGATCTTTCTTGAAAATGAACTTGCTTGTTTAACGCTCATTTGTTCGCACGGCCAAGGAATTCGCCCGTACGAGTATCGACCTTAATGACTTCGCCTTCTTCGAGATACTCGGGAACCATGACGGTCAATCCCGTCTCAATCACCGCCGGCTTTTCACGAGAAGTGGCAGAATTTCCTCGAGCGGCAGGATCGCACCTTGTGACGAGCATTTCAACTGTTACTGGAAGATTGATAGCGACGCAACGCCCTTCATAAATCAGCGCAAAAATCCCCTCAAGCCCTTCTTTGAGGAAATTCATCTCCTCTGCAATATCTTCTTGCGCGATATTGTACATTTCATAGGTTTCGTTGTCGATGAAATATACGTCGGTTGAGTCTTTATAGCTATAATTGACAGAACGATGGCTGAAATCAGCCTCGTCCAAAGTGTCGGTCCCTTTGAGTTTCAAGTCGATTTTATCTTTTGTGATAAGATTACGACAACGGAATTTGTATAGAGTAGCGGCTCCACGAGCAGACGGGGTTTGAACTTGCAGATTTTCTACAATAATGGGAGAGCCGTTATAAACGAGTACGTCGCCGCGCTTCATATCCTTAGCGATCATTGGGAACGTTCCTTTATGGGGATAGTCGAGCAAAATTCTAAAAAAATGATATAGGTAGGAGGGTAGCGACAAAGGATCGGGCACCTTTTAGTCGGCGGAAAACGAATGGGGCCTACACCTCCGCCCCCGGTCGAATTATATCTTCTTCAAATTTGTTGAAAAGGCGGGCGTTCCCGCTCGACGTCTTTTTTGAGACTATTCTGAACGACAAGGTCGCCGTGTTTTTTTCTCTTTTCGGAAAATAGGATGTAAAGCGGGTACGGTACCGATATAGCTACTTGGGAACGAGCGCCCAATTGGACAGCTTTTTAGTTTGGGAACTTAAGAAGTGTACCCAATTCAGAAAAAGCTTCTGCGTATTGGCTGTAAAGTTGTCGTCGTTGATGGCGTCTCCGCCAAAACGAATTTGTTCGGCGTTTTGGAAGAAGAGTCGCATTTGCTTAAGAGTTTCAATAGACTCTTTGTAGGAAACGTCGTCGTTTTTTCCAAGTTTGAACATATGAGTCGATTGTTCCTCCTCGCTCAGTTCGCTGTCGAAAAAAGAGATTATTTCGGCGTCGGTCAGCGCTTCTATTGATTGAGTGAAACGTTTTCCTATCAATTGAACGAACGCAATTCTCAATAATTGTATTCCAGCCGTCGGCGATTCGTGAATTTTATTAAGTCCTTCGTTTAGAGTCTGTTGAGCGACTTCACGAATGCGTTTGTTACTAGCTTCTATTCGTAAGTTATAATACGTCGCCATTTTTCGTAAAAGAACCCCGATGAAAAAGACGACAAGCGCGCTCGCTACGATCCCAATCGCAAGAAAAACGCGCTTACTCAACGTCGCGTGTTTCAATTCAGTCGTTCCCTTAACGGCGTTGGAATGTGTCGACGACTCCTTTGTGTCATCGTTTGAGGACGACTGATCTGTTGGAAGCAAGCTTTCGCGAATGGTCATCGTAACAGGTTGAGATTCTTCTTGAACAAATTTGCCCTGTTCAACGTTAAAGTAAGACGTCTTAATTCCGGGTATTGTCAACTTCCCAGATTTCATTGGACGGATTTTGTAGTCGAAAGCAACGCCATTGTCCAGCGATCGTTCCGTTGCTTGATAGATTCTGAAATCGTCTGGTGAAAATTCGTTTTTTAATTCAGGAGCTTTTGCTCCTTCAAAAGATCCGTATCCCTTCAAGGAGATTGTTAACGTGAAGGCGTCTCCAACGGCGACGTCGTTAGACGAAATCTCAACAGATTGCTTAATGTCCCCATAAACGCCGGTATAATCCTCAGGAACCTCTTCCTCGGGGATGGCGTTGACGGTAATAGCGGCGGGCTTGCTTGTGATGAATATAGGTTGCTGTTTCGGTTTAGACGGATCTGAAAAATCGATAAAATAACCTTTAAGGGTAGAAGATGAGAAAGTAAACGTCTGCGGCTTTACAGCTCGCATTTTACGAATAAACGAATATTTCTGATATTTGATTTTCTCGCCGGAATCGTTAACGCGCTCTACGCTTTCCACTTGGGGAAGAAACATTGCCGATTGTCTACGGTCGTCAAAGAATGAAAAACTAAAATCAAAAATATCGCGTGAAAATTGATAGTTATTTAGAGTAAATCCGTAACGTCTGTTGCCTATTTGAGACAGCCATTCTTCCAGTTCGACGTCTTCAATAACACTAGAGGAAATGTTACGAGATTGAAGCCAGGGAATCGTAAGATTAGGAGCTCCAAGTTGACTGACGATTAGTTCAAGGAGGTTCGCGGATTGGTATTTTTCGGGCGCCTCTTTAACGAAAACGTTTACTGAAACCTCGAACGGAACTAGCGGGTATATCGGACCTTCGGGTGAAACTGTAGTTTCGAGAAGGACTAAATCTGTGTGAGAGGATTCTCTTACCTTTAACGTAACAGATTTAGTTTCGATTGATTTACCGTCAACATACATTTCAGGCGCTTTTACGACGTAGTCGCCAGCTTTTCGAGGAGTTAGCTGAAAACGATACTCCGTTATTCGTTTTTCTTCGCGTCTCTCTTCAGACCCGTTATAGAAGGTCCGAATGCTTGATCGCGTAGTCGGTTCTAACGCAACGACGTCAAAGTCCGATTGAAGTGAAGATACGTCAGGTTCTTTATCTAACGTCGTATTGACGACAGACGTCGTTAAAAGCGTCGATTCACCTTCGAAGATTTCGCTTGGTTCAATACGTATCTGCACGTCTGGTGAAGCGTCGTCTGCGTGAATTGACGTTGGGGACGACGTAAAAACGACGACAAGAGAAACCAACGATATGACGAAACAACGACAACGTGAAGAATGCGCGCCTATTTGTGGGGATAAATACGACATGGGATTTTAATTGAAATAATCTGATTAGTATGATAGCGAGCGTTGTTTCATGTTGAGATCAACAGTAGCAACACTTACCAATCTTTTCTTGTTTTTTCTCGTTTTCGTAACGCTTGTTGAATAAACTTTCGTTGTTCTTCCGCATCTTTTTGACGACGTTCAACTTGACGAATTAAAGCTTCCGCCTCTTTTTGTTCTTGCGTGAGTTCGTCAGCTTTGTTATTGGATTCGGATTTCTTATGATTTTCTTGCCGACGTTCATTTTCGTTCATTTTATGTTGAGAATTTTCGTCTTTATCCTGATCTTCTTGTTCGTCGGCGTTGTCTTCCGGCTGATTTTGAGGCGTTGAGGATTCGTCTTGGTTTTCACCAGAG
>JAFZNK010000305.1 GCA_017550965.1 Thermoguttaceae bacterium | reverse complement strand
GATTTGCAAAGCGCACGCGACGGGCTTCTCGACTTTTAGTTCTCCGAATCCTCCGCATCCGGACTGGGGCGCGGAGTTTGGTTCCGGTTTCTTTGCTGCGCGCAGTCGGCATCCGGGCGGCGTGAACGTCGCGATGTGCGACGGTTCCGTTCGTTTCGTGAACGATACGATCGATCGTCAAACATGGTGGCGGCTTGGTTCGATGAACGACGGCGGCGCGGAATTGCCGCGCGATCCGATGTGATTGGAGGTCGCCGTGAAACAGGGTTTAACCGCGCGCGTCCTTGCGATTGCGACGCTTCTAACGCTCGCGATCCTAACGAACGCGTGCCAACGACTCCCCGACCGTCCCAAAGATTTGCCGACTTTGTATCCCGTTCAATTGACCGCGACTTTTGGCGGCGTTCCCGTCGAAGGGGTCACGGTCAATATGACGCCGCTGGATCCCGCGCTGAAGAAGTGGAAATCCGGCGGTCAACTGGACGCCGAAGGCAAGCTTTCCGTGAAGACTGGGTTCTATTACGACGGGGCGCCGGTTGGAGAGTAGCGAGTATCTTTCGCGAAGCTTCAGGAACGTTGGGGCGACACGCTTGAAGAGATGCAGCCGCTTTCGCTGATACCGTTAAAATACGGACCTCAGAAGTCTGAGCTTACGGTCGAAGTGAAGGCGGAGAAGAACGCAATCTCGCTCGACCTTGACGGCGGCGAAGAGATCGTTCCTGTTCCCAAAGGAGCGAAAGCGGATCCTCGTATGAGGAGAGGTGCAAAATGAAAACAACGTTATGCGCAATAGCGACGTTAGCGCTAATCGTCGCGTGCGCCTGTATTACGACGTCGTATCGCGCCAATCAAGGGAGCGACAGCTCTTCGACGTCGGAGAGCGCGTACGAGCTTCAGGTCGCGGACGCTGATAAAGACGGCGTTCTTTCGGAGTCTGAGCTTGCTCGGTATCAAGATTTGCAACGTCAGGTTTTCGAATCAAATGGCGCCCTTATGATTAACGAATCGGGCGAACTTGAAATTGCGGACAAGTTCGCGCACGACGAAGAAGCGCGCGCCGAGTTTGAAAAACGCCAGCATATGAAAGATTGAGCGTTCGCGCTTGATCTTCTTTCGGAATAAGTTTAAACTGACCGAGCGACGACGCGAACGCGCGCCGCCGCAATTGTGAGCGAAAGCTCAAGGAGTACGAAATGAGACTTAGTAAGAATGTTAAAATAATCGGCGCAATTGCGCTGGTCGTCGTTGCGCTTGGCGCGATCGCGTATTCGTCGAACGCTAGCTCCACCTCGGAGAAGGGGTTTGCGAACTTTGAAGCCGCCGATAAAAACGGCGACGGCGCGATTGATCGCGCGGAATTCGCGAGTTTCCTGAAGGCGAACTCGTCGCTAGCCGGCGCAAAGAGCGGCAAATCGAGCGGCTGTTCCGGCGGCGGTTGCGAGGGTAAGGCTGGCGGATGCTCCGGTGGCGGATGCTCCGGAGGCGGATGCGGAGGTCATGGCGGCGCGTCTACGGAAACCCCAGTTCCGGACGCCCCCGCTACGGAAGCGCCCGCGCCAGAAGCGGCGCTCGCCGAGTAATTCGCGTCGGCGTGGACGGCTTTGGTATTCGTCATTAGTTCGGGCGCGTTCGTTTGCGTCCGAACTTCTTTTGAGAAATGGAATAAACGTTTGTTATGAAGGCGTTAAAAGCTATATCGCGACGGTTGCATCGCTATTTG
>JAFZNK010000304.1 GCA_017550965.1 Thermoguttaceae bacterium | reverse complement strand
CGTAAGGTTTGGCAAAATGGACAACTAGTCGAAGAAGAGGAAAAAACGCTTGACGCCGACGAGGCTCAGAACGGTTTTTCGGCAACTATTCAGCTTCCTAACGGACAAGTCGCGCCTGGCGGTTTGTTCTCCTCTGAAGACGAAGACGACGTTTTTGGTTCCGCCCCCGCTAATCCTTTTGAAGCGATTCGTCAAATGGAAGAGCAGATGCGCGCTCAACAAGAGCGTATGCGAGCGCAGTTTGACTTGCTTCGTCAGCAACTTGGCGATCCAAACGCTATGTATCAAGGGATTCCACAACAGCAATTTAACGCGCCCAACGCCTTGAATTTTGGACAAGTTCCGAGCAAATATTGGATTGGAGCGACGATCGAATCTGTTCCGGAATTTCTGACCGCTCAACTTCCTATTGACGAAAAACAAGGGGTCTGGGTTCAATATGTCGCGCCTGAATCCCCTGCGGCAAAAGCCGGAATTAAACGTTACGACGTTATTTACAAGATCGGAGACGAGATTGTCGCCAATCCCATGGAAGTTACAAAATTGATTGATAAAATCGGCGCCGATAAAGTTGCAATCGAATACTACCGAAAAGGCAAGTTAGAAAAAGGAGAATTGACGATTGAAGAACGCCCTGTTCAGGCTCAAAAGGGCTTTGTCTTTGGCGCTCCGCAACAGAACAAAAACTTCCGCGTAGTTCGTCCGGGCTTAATTGTTCCGGAATCGGAAGCCCAACCTGAAGTCATTGAAGCCGCTCCTTCGAACCAAGGTTCGGAAGCGGATGGCGCAATAGATATGCCAACCGACGTAGCGCCCGCGACTGTTGAGGCTGAAACGGCCGCTCCTGAAAACTAACGGCGTATACAATTCTGGTAGCGCTCTCTCTAAAGATTGCCAAGACTTAGACGTGATTGTTTGAGAAGAGCCGACGTTTAGCGCGTCGACTCTTCTTCTGTTTGTATTTTATTCGTATTTAGAAGCGGCAAAGTATTCGATTGTAAGAGCCATTCTTTCAGTCGCGTCGATTCCGGGGCGTCTTTTCGCTTCCAGCCTTGCTCCATAAGGTTGGACGAATGCTACGTTTACCATAACGTCGTCGTCGCCAATTTGTTCATACTCAAATTTCGGCGTTTGATCAAACGGAGGACAAAAAGAAATCCACGCTACGGAGTTTTCCAATTCCGATTCAATTTCAACGCGAACACGACCTGAAATCTGGATCGTTCCGTCTTTTGTGAGAAAACGTCGTTGAGTCGACAGAGTAAAGTCGTCGAAATTTTCGACCTCTAAAGGGTTTGAATTAAATAGATCGTTAAAAACTACTTCTTTTTCAGCGCCGAACGAATCATACTTTTTTTGTTGTTCTGACCAGGCTATAGCGCTGTCGACAGGACTACTTAGTTTTTCTAAAAAAGTTCTAACGTTGGTTTCTACGTATGAGGAAACACGCGCTGCAACGACGCAATCGAAAACAAACGTATAAAGCAGAAGATAAAGAGACGCGGAAGAATACGACGAGAAAAACGTCGTCAAAAAATAGACGACGCAACTTGCTAAAAGCGGTTCTGAAACAGTTTGACGACTAGTAGCTCTGAATTCTACTGATCTCCAGTACGGATATTCGCGCAAAACAGAACTTGTTTCGTGGATTAAATGCGCAAATAACGACAAAAAAGAGAAGATAATAGCAACGTATGGAGCGCCATGAAAATCGAGGCGCAAACAACATGCTAAGACAGCTATGGTCGTGAAGCAGAACCACAAAAAATGCAAAAGGAAACAATCAAAAAAACTAATCGATAATTCTAACCATTTGCTGACGCAATATCTCTCCTCAAACTCTTGCCAAGAGATTAAACATTTGTTTGAAGAAGGCGAATTCATCTCTACTCTCGAACGGTCAGGAGCTACCTTGAATTATCTTTCGCAAAACGTTCCCGCCTTTAAATCAACGGGAACGCTATAACAATGAGGAAAAAATAATCAGAAACAATACCGGACAATGTCGAGGAAGATAACCCAGAACATCAAGGCAAGGATTAACACGAATCCTACCCAGCTAAGCCCGATTTGAATGTTTTCATTAGGTTTTCTTCCGGTAATCGCTTCGTAGAGGAGGAAAACCATGTGACCACCGTCTAAAACAGGAATGGGTAAAAAGTTAACGACCGCCAAATTCGCGCTAATCAAGCAAAGGAAGAGCAAAAAGACTCCGTCGTTTCTGCCCGCGGCGGCGTACGCTGTTCCAACGATCATACCCGGTCCGCCCAACGCTTTCGCGGAAACGTTTTTACCCACGTTTTTCAAAAATACGAAAACTTGCGCCGCCGATTCCCAAGTTTTGGACCATCCGAACGCCAAAGCGTCGCAAAGATTATCGGTTCTTTG
>JAFZNK010000303.1 GCA_017550965.1 Thermoguttaceae bacterium | reverse complement strand
GCGAGCCGCCTTCTAAAGGACGCAGGGGCCTTGTGCCCCGGAGTCCGGCGGCGGGTAGTACAATGCGCCGCGTCAACACACAATTACTTTGTCGCGCGTATGCCGCCGGCAATTCCGCGCGGCGCGTTGATTTAACGATTTTCCCAACCAACGCGACGCAAGAACGCAATATCTCTAAAAAACACAACGTTTAACCACAAATATCGCTATGAAAAAACTTTTGCTCCTATTGACGCTTTTGTGCGTTTCAACCGCCGTTTCGGCGCAAGACGCCGATCGGCCGACGACCTACGACCCCGACGCGACGGCGGAGTCGCTCGGACTTGAGCCGTACGTCGCGCCGGACGGGTTCTTTCCGCTCTTTCCGTGGGATTTCCTCGACGTCTGGGGCGACCAATATCATCCGATGGAAGAGGGAATTAAGTCGATGGCCGAATGCGAGTTCACGCTTTCGGGGTTCGTCGGCGACGCGCGCGGCGTGAAGATCGCCGGCGAAAACGGCCTGAAATGCATATGTCGACTCCCTTTTAAGTCGTTTGATCAACGCGAATTGTCGGAAGAAGAAATTCAGAAAAAATGCGCCGAGATCGACGCGACAGTCAAAGAGAACGTCGAGTCGACCAAAGACGATCCGACCGTCGTCGGCTATTATATTATCGACGAGCCGGGCGCGTACTGCAATCGTTCCTTAGCCGCGGCCGTCGAAGCGGTTAAGAAATACGCGCCGGGCAAACTTGCGTATATCAACCTGTATCCCGGCTACGCGTCGACTGTCGGCGCGGACGTCGATTCGCAACTTGGCACGTTTTCTTATCGCGAATATCTGGAACGGTACGTTCAGGAAGTCAAGCCGCAGTTCCTGAGCTACGACAACTACATGATCCAGTATTCCGAGGACATGCGGACGATGGGGCGCGGAATCGTTCACTTCACGGACCTGTTTGAAGTTCGCGCCGTCGCTCAGAAATACAATTTGCCGTTCTGGTTCATCGGAACGTGTTTATGCCTCCGCGAACCGTCGAGTCCTCCGACCGCCGAGCGCTACGCGTATCAGATGTACACCGCGCTCGCCGCGGGCGCCGAAGGACTCACGTGGTTCCTCTACTACCCGCGCTATCCGCACGCCTGGCAAGACGCGCCGATCGACGAAAACGGGAACAAGACCCTTTCGTGGACCTACTTGCGCGACGTCAACGAGCAGATGAAATCGCTCGGAACGTATTTGCAGGGCTATCGGTCGACCGAATGCGGCCTGACGCCCTTCTATACGAAGGAGGAACGGCCGGAACTGCCGCAGACGCCCGAACTTCCGCAAAACGTCTTAAAGAACGTCAATCTCGCGTTTTCGAAGAACACGGACAATTACGAAGCCGAGCCGAAATTAATGATCGGCGAATTCGCGCAGAAGGACGGCGACGCCGTCGCGGCGCTCGCCGTCAATTTGGATCGCGGCGCGAGCGTTAAAGTTACGTTCGATTTGCCCGAAGGGTATAAGACGCTTAAAATCGTCTCCCCGATCGACGGTTCCGAATCGGTCGTTCCCGAAGACGCCGTCAAAGACGGCTTCTGGATCATCCCCGGCCACGGCAAATTGTTCGTTTTGGAAAAGTAGGGCGGTCCGACGCCGACTTCCCCAACCAACGCGACGCCAAAATACAGAATGAAAGCCGCAGGCAGAAGCGCGCTTTGTCGCGCGTATGCCGCCGGCAACTCCATGCGACGCTTCGCCTCAAGTTCGCAAGCCGCCTTCTAAAGGACGCGGAGCCGCCAACGAGCGGCGGTTCCAAAAAGCCTTGTGCCCCGGAGTCCGGCGGCGGGTAATACAATATGCCGCCAAAACGCAAAATTCCCTAACCCACGCGACGCTTCGCCGCAAGTTTTGGGCAATTTACAAAAACTCAAGAAAAAAGAAAAAAGCCTCTCGACAAAGCGCGAACCCCTGATAGAATAGCAGGCGTTGAGGGCGTTCGCGCTTTTCAACGTTTAGGATCGCGGGGTGGAGCAGTTGGTAGCTCGCGAGGCTCATAACCTTGAGGTCGTAGGTTCAAGTCCTGCCCCCGCCACTTAAAAGCCGTTTTCGTAAGAAAGCGGCTTTTTTCGTTCTTGCTCGTTCTCTCCGCCGCGCCGGCCTTCTTTCTCGGTTGCGCGACGTCGAAAATCGTGTAGAATAACCTCGACTTGCGTCGCGCAAAGAGCGTCGGCGCTTTAAACGGGAACTTTAACTTTAGGAGACGCGCAATGACCGACGCTATTTCGGCTCGCGATTACTTCAATTCGTTCGACGTTTTGACCGCGAACGGTAAAAAATACGGCTATTATAAACTTGGCGCTCTGGAAGAACGCGGGCTGACCAAACTCGCGACGCTTCCTTACGCGATTCGCGTTCTCCTGGAAGCGACGCTCCGAAACTGCGATAATTTCGCCGTTTCCGAAGACGACGTCAAAGCGCTCGCCGCATGGTCGCCCGAGCTGGAAAAGTCCGTTGAAATTCCGTTCAAGCCCGCGCGCGTCATCTTGCAGGACTTCACCGGCGTGCCCGCGGTCGTCGACCTTGCCGCCATGCGTTCCGCGATGAAGCGGCTTGGGGGCGATCCGAACAAAATCAACCCGCTCATTCCCGTCGACGCGGTCGTCGACCACTCGATTCAAACCGACTATTTCGGCTCCGCCGACGCGCTTCAAAAGAACGTCGAGCGCGAGTTCGAACGCAACGCCGAACGCTACTCGCTCCTTCGCTGGGCGCAGCGCTCGATCGACAATTTCCGCGTCGTTCCCCCGGCGGTCGGAATCATTCACCAAGTCAATCTTGAATATCTCGGGCGCGTCGTGTGCGAATCGACGTGCGACGCGTGCAAGGCGAAAGGGCTCGACGGAATCGTCTATCCCGACAGCGTCGTCGGCACCGACAGCCACACCGTCATGATCAACGGACTGGGCGTTCTCGGCTGGGGCGTCGGCGGTATCGAGGCCGAAGCGGTCATGTTGGGCCAGCCGTACTATATGCTCGCGCCGCAAGTCGTCGGGTTCGAACTCAAAGGCAAATTGCCGGGCGGCGTTACGGGAACCGACCTCGCGCTCACGATTGTGCAGATTCTGCGCAAAGAAGGCGTCGTCGGCAAGTTCGTCGAATACTTTGGAGACGGAGCCGCTAATCTTGACGTCGCCGACCGCGCCGTTTTGGCGAACATGGGTCCGGAATACGGCGCCACGACCGGATTCTTCCCCATCGACGACAAGACGATCCAGTTCCTGCGCGACACGGGCCGCGACGCCGAGAAAGTCGCGCTTGTCGAAGCGTACGCCAAAGCGCAGGGGTTGTTCCGAACCGCCGACGCGCCGACGCCCGCGTACACCAAAGTGTTGACGCTCGATTTGGCGACGGTGGAGCCGAGTCTCGCGGGGCCGAAACGTCCGCAGGATCGCGTTCCGCTTCGCGATATGAAAGTCGCGTTCCAGAAGTCGTTGCGCGCGCCGATCGCCGAGCGCGGGTTCGCGCTGTCGGACGAAGAAGCGAACAAAACGGCGACCGTCGTTTGGGACGGAACCGACTGCCCCGAGTCGCCGCGTCTTCCCAAAGCCGGACAAGATCAAATCGGGCAGGGCGCCGTCGTCATCGCGTCGATCACCAGCTGCACGAACACGAGCGCGCCAAGACTCATGATCGCCGCCGGACTGCTCGCGAAAAAAGCGGTCGCGCGCGGACTTGCGCCTAAGCCGTACGTTAAGACGAGTTTCGGGCCCGGCTCGCGCGTCGTCGTCGACTACCTGAAAAAAGCGGACTTGCTTAACCCGTTGGAAGAACTTGGGTTCAACGTCGTCGGTTACGGGTGTCTGACCTGCATCGGCAACAGCGGGCCGCTTCCGGCTCCGGTCGCCAAAGCTGTGACGGACGCCGACCTGGTCGCATCCGCCGTTCTTAGCGGCAACAGAAACTTCGAAGGGCGCGTCAACCCGCTCGTCAAGGCGAACTATCTGGCCAGTCCGCCGCTGGTCGTCGCGTTCGCGCTCGCCGGAACGACGAATATCGACATGACGACCGAGCCGATCGGAACGGACAAAGACGGCAAGCCCGTCATGTTGGCGGAAATCTTTCCGACGAACGAGGAAATCGACGCGATCGCCAAAGACGCGCTCGACGCCGAAGTTTACGCCGCCAACTATCGCGGCGTCTTCGATTCGAATCCGCTTTGGAACGCCGTTCCGACCGAAGCGAGCGAGTTGTACGACTGGGACGTCAGGAGCACGTATATTCAGGAACCGCCGTTCCTTGCGGAAATGACCAGGGAAGTTCAGCCGCAAGCGGCGATTGAAAACGCGCGCGCGCTGTTGTGCCTGGGCGATTCGGTAACGACCGACCATATCTCGCCCGCGGGCGCGATTAAAAAAGACTCCCCCGCCGGCAAGTTCCTACTCGATTCCGGAGTGGAGTTTCGCGATTTCAACAGCTACGGGTCGCGGCGCGGCAACGACCGCGTCATGACGCGCGGCACGTTCGCGAACATTCGCATTCGCAATCTTCTCGCGCCGGGAACCGAAGGGGGCGTAACCAGATATTTCGGCAAGACTTCCAACGACGGGCCGGTGACGAGCGTCTACGACGCGGCGATGAAATACCGCGAAGAAAACGTTCCGCTCGTCGTCCTGGCGGGCGCGGAATACGGGACGGGCTCGAGTCGCGACTGGGCCGCCAAAGGAACGACGTTGCTTGGCGTTCGCGCCGTCCTCGCGTCGAGTTTCGAGCGCATCCACCGCGGCAATCTCGTCGGCATGGGCGTGCTGCCTCTGGAATTCGTCGACGGGCAGAGCTGGAAGTCGCTCGGCCTGACGGGAACCGAACAGTTTACGATTCCGTCCCTTGGCGACGATTTCGTTCCGCGTTCGACGATTGAAGTAACCGCCGTCTCCACCGACCCCGAGACGATCGGCAAAGTGACGAAGTTCAGCGTCCGCGTTCGAATCGACGCCAAAGTCGAATTGGAATACTACAACAACGGCGGCGTCTTGCAGACCGTTTTGCGTCAGTTGTTGAAATAACAGACAAATCGCCCCGCCGCAGGCGTGAGCCGCTGTCTGTAGACAGCGGACGCGGCGCGGTTGGTTACGCGAAGCGCGGCGAGCCGACGACGGGAGTCGTCGGTTCGCCGCGTCAAATTTTAGAAAAATATTGGGGCGTCGGTTGCGCGTCGCGGCGCTCCGACGCTTTGGTTTAACCGGGCGTTAAAGCCCGGCGGGGCGCGGGCTCGGCTCTATTCAACCGTTTCAACGTTAATATTCTTTTCCTTCGCGTATTTCTCCGCGTAGGAACTTTTGGAGACGCGAAGCGTCAGCGACGAAGAACAGCCTTCAAACGCGGCGTCGCCGATTTTCTCAACGCTTGTCGGGACGGCGATCGATTTCAGCGACGAACAACCTTCAAACGCGCACTCTCCGATTTCCTTCATGCTCTCCGGAAAGTCGATCGACTTCAATGAAGAACATAACCCAAACGCGTGAACTCCAATGATTTCAACGTCGTTTGGAACGGCGTAAGCTTCTCTTTTCTTTCCCTCCGGGGCTTTGATAAGACTCTTTCCGTCTTTTGAGTAAAGAATCCCGTCGACGGAACAATACGCCGGATTGTTATCGGCGACGTCGATCGAAGTTAACGATCCACAATAGGAAAACGCGCCTGTTCCTATTTCCCGGACGCTTTCGGGAATACTGATCGATTTCAACGAGGCGCAGTAGAAAAACGCGTTGTAGCCGATCTTGCCGACGTTTTTCGAAAGGACGATCGAGTTCAGCGAGGAGCTTTGCGCGAAAGCTCCGTCTCCAATTTCACAAACGCTTTCCGGGACGACGTAGCAATTGACGTCGATACCTCCCGGATATTTAACGAGCGTTTTGCCGTCCTTGGAGAACAGAACGCCGTCGACGGAAGAATACGCCCGGTTATCCTTCGCGACGAAGATCGACTTCAAAGAAAAGTTCCAGAGGAACGCGTCTTCTCCTATTGCTTTGACGCTTGACGGAACGCTGAGCGATTCAAGCGCCGTGCAGCTGCTAAAAGCTAATCGTTCAATTATTTCGACGCCTTCCGGAACGACGATCGATTTTAGCGACGAACAACCTATGAACGCGCACTCTCCAATTTCCTTCACGCTTTCCGGAAGGACAATTGACGTCAACGACGAACACTCCCTGAACCCATGGTCTCCAATTCTCGTCGCTCCCTCCGGGAGAACGATCGAAGTCAACGACGAACAAGCGCCGAACGCCCCCTCTCCAATTTCCGCGACGCCTTCCGGAAGAACAATCGACGTTAGCGACGGACATCTGAAAAACGCGTAGTCGTCGATTTTCGTTACTCCTTTCGGAACGTCAATCGACGTTAACGACGAACAAGAGTCGAAAGCTCCGTTTCCAATAATTGTCGTTCCTTCCGGAACGCGATAACTCTCGTCTTTCCTCCCTTCCGGATACTTGACGACGGTTTTACGATCTTTTGAAAACAGAACGCCGTCGATTGAACAGTACTGCGAATTGCTTTCCGCAACGTCGATCGATTTCAACGACGGGCATTCAATGAACGTCCCTACTCCAATTTCCTTTACGCTTGCCGGGACTTCGATCGCAGTTAGCGACGAACAATTGGCAAACGCGATGCGTCCAATCCTGACGACGCCTTCCCCAATGTCGATTGCGGTTAACGACGAACATCCGCCGAACGCTCCCTCTCCAATTTCTTCAACGCTTTCCGGAACGACGACCGATCGCAGGGATTGGCGTTCTAAGAACGCGAAATCTCCGACGTTCGTTACCCCTTCCGGTATCGCGAACGTTTCGGCGTTTCCGGTATACTTTACCAGCGTCTTTCCGTCGTCGCTGAGTTGATAGTCCGCGTCTGCGGAAAAGAGTTTTACGCCCGTGAACGATAGCAAACACGTTGCGACAACTGCGGTTCGAAAAATGAAAAGATTATTGTTCATCGGTTTCTCCTTTAACGGCTTGTTCGGGGAACGTAGGGGGATGAATAATCTAACGTTTCTCAACGTCGGCGCTTAACGGCGAAGAGACGGCCTAACGCGCCGCCAGTTCTTTGTCGACGTTTTTCGTCTTTTCAGATTCCTCTTTGACAATTTTAATAAGCCAATCGAGGGCGATTCCGACTTTTTCCGCGATTTGTTTCGGGGAGAGGTCGGCGACGTCGGTTATCTGAACGTCGTAAACGCCGACGCCGTCAAAGCATTCGATAAGTCGAATCTCGGCGTCGTCGAGCGCGCTGGGAACGTTGTGAGAGAAATTGCCCCAACCAAGTTCCAGCAACGCGCTTCGTCTTTCGTCCATGACCCCGTAGCACGCCGCCGTCGTCTCTTTGGCGGCGTCAGATTTCGGCTCGGGACTCCAGCCGATCCGCGCGTGGAGTAAGTCGGACGGGCTGACCAGTTTCATTATTTTTTCCATCGTATACCCGGAATCGTCGACGTTCCACGACGCAAACTCCCCGACGTTGAGTTTTGTCACGCTGACGTTTTGATATTTCGGGTCGTTCGGCGTTTCGTAACCGGACGCCGACTCCGTCGTAAAGGCTGAAAAACCGTTCGACGTTTTATTTTTCTTTTTAGCGACCTCTTCTTTGTCCGCGTTGACTACGTAAAGAAGTCGATCGAACGCCAGGTCTAACGCCGTCGCCATGATTTTCGGGGAATAGTCGTCAAGGTCGACTGTTTGTTCCAATTCGTAAAAGCCTCGTTCGTCGAACCCAAGATCAAAGACGGCGACAAACCTGATCTTTTTGTCGACGAAATAAAACTCCGTATCGGCGGATCTTTTGTATTTTCTGGCGACAAAGATTCCGTGCGGGACGTTATGCGCGCAATTCGTCATTCCGTTTTGACGTAAGCAATTCTGTTTGTCGCAAACGACTTCCTCGCAGAGCTTCGCCGTTTCAATTTCGGCGTCGGTTCCGGGTTCGACTCCGCAATTGTTTTCCCGTTGAAGAAGATAGGCGCGCGGGTCAAATTGTTCCCCGTTTTCGACGCGGAGTCTTGTTACCGTTCCGGGCGTAAATTCGATTTTATTGACGATGCTCGCGCCGTCGATTTGGTCGACGCTTATTTCCGGAACCTGTTCGTCGGCGTCGGCCTGACGGGCGTAGGAAACGGCGACGACGTCTGCGTCCGACGCGGACGCCGCGCCGCAACTAAGAATAGATAAAACGGCGATTCCCGCAATTTCGACTGAAGATCTTTTCATGACAAGCTCCTTTTGATCGTTAAAAGCTGTTTTGAACCGTTTTTTGGCAAATCTCTTCGCCTGTTCCCCGAGCGCGGCGCGACGTTCGTTCGTCCCCGTTTTTTCCGGCTCTCGATTCTTTTTTGCCGGAGAACGAGCG
>JAFZNK010000302.1 GCA_017550965.1 Thermoguttaceae bacterium | reverse complement strand
TTCTGACAGTTTCCGCGAGTTCCGCATTGAAGATTTCGCGCATACAACGTAGCGATTCTTCAATGTGCCGGACTTTGATTGCGACGTCGTCGCAGATCGGGACGCCTTGATTTGCGAGCGCGTAATACGCCCCGGCGATTAGTTTGAAATCGGAGCGGAAAAGCTGGATTTCTTCGAACGACAGACGCGGAACGTCGACGACGTTAAGTTTATAGTCGTTAAAAAACGGGACCATTCTTTCCTCGAGACTATTGCCGTCGGCGTCTTTCGGAAAGACGACGGATTCGCGGAGCGTGAGGCGTTTTTTCCACGCGGATTTCGCGAAATTGAAGACGACGCTGATTACCGGGTAGCGCTCGTTGGTATTTTTTGAGCGTTTCATTTGCGCGCGGTACGAGAGACCGTCGTAGGCAAACATTCTGAAAACCATGTCCGGATCGAGCCGATTCTGATTTTCCAGCCCTAAAATAGCGAGCGCGACGTTCTTCTCGCGCCATATTTTTACGACGTCGCGCTCGTACTCGCCGAGAGGATTGAATTCGTCGCTATAGCCTGCTTCCGCACGCGCGTCTTCAAGCGAATCGGGCGAAATAATCTGCTCGCCCTGAAAGACGCGCGCGTTGAAGACGTCGGCGAAGACGTCGTTAAAGGACAGCAATTCTTTTTGCGCCGTATCTTGGTTGACCATGTCGAAGCTCCCGTTTTAACCGTCGTCGACGCGGAAACGCGCCTTCGCCTATAGTACCCGGCTCGGCCAGATTTGTCAAGTAAAAACGGCGCGGACTGCGAAACTTCGCGGTAAACCGCTACCGCGTTGTGCACGATGGGAAAAATAATTGGGAAATTTTTCAGTATAGTCTTGATTAATTCGCATTTTTATGCACAGTGAAATTAGCGTTTCTCGGCGCCGGCGCTTTCTCGGTTAGAGGTTCGAGCCTCGACGTCTTAACGATATGAGCTTCTCCAAGCCTGTTCGACTCTCTTGCTTGGGCGACGAGTTCAAATGGGACTGGTGCAAGTTGTTTGAATAACGACGCGTAACCAATTGTTTCGAAAGACGTTCTGAACGTTTTTTTCTTGGCGATTATCCGAGGACTGCCGTATTCTTGGCGAAAACTACGTCCTTTATATTTTTTGTTTGAAACAGTTTGACGCTCCTTTCTACTGGCAATAAATGGAAATCATGAAGAGAACTTCGCGATTTCAATCCTAGCGGCAAACTGGATATAGAGAGAACGTCAATCAAATCATTTCTAGCGAGTATTAAAAAGCTTCTCGGACACAGTGAGGAGAAAACGACTCCCTCTTAGGGGGCAACCGTAGCGCAAGACGCGATCATTGCGGCGGAATGCCGACGAGCTTTTTCAACGTGAAAAATCAGAATCAACGTACGAGACAAATATTGCGCTCTATCGTGACTGCGCGAGCTCTTTACGGACGCCGATGCGGATTATCGGGAGGCGTTAGACGTCTTTCGAACTTTGACTTCAAAGAAAGCTACGATCATAACCTCAAGGAATCTGGAAAATTTCCGATATCTTGCCACGACGCTCGTAAAATCGTCGTCGTCTCGTTTGTACGCGAGGAGGATAGGCGAGGCGGAAGCGGAAGTACGCGAGCTCTATCCTATCGCTCAGAAACTTGCCGCCGTGAACTCCGAGGCGTTCGGCGCGTACTTGCAAGCGGCGCAGGAGTTGGGAAGAAGCGCGCGTTACGAAAGCCGCGTTTGAGCGTAAGCGTTTGACGGTTCGTTTGCGCTCGCCGCTGTCGTTGCGGTCTGATGTGAAATCTGGTACAATATGCCTAAGTCGGCGTTTAGGTCGACGACAATAAAGAGCAATTACTTTAGAGAGCGGATAGTCATGAATTTTCAAGAACTCGTTAAGAATCGGTATTCGTGCAAGAAGTTTTCGTCGCGGCAGGTGGAGGCTGATAAGCTGACCGCGATTCTCGAATCGGGGCGTTGGGCGCCGACCGCAAAGAATCTTCAGGAGCAACGCGTCTACGTTTTGCAGTCGGCCGAGACGCTCGCGATAATCGACGGCGCGACTCCCTGTCGTTACGGGGCGCCGACCGTGCTCGTCGTCGCGTACGATAAGAACAACGTCTTTACCTATCCGGGCGGCAAGCGCGACTCCGGCGTGGAGGACGCAAGCATTGTGGCCACCCACATGATCCTGGCCGCTGCGGATGAGGGAGTCAACAGCTGCTGGATCAACTTCTTTGATCCCGAAAAAGCGGCAGAGACACTCGGCCTCCCTGAGAATGAAGAAGT
>JAFZNK010000301.1 GCA_017550965.1 Thermoguttaceae bacterium | reverse complement strand
GTTCGCGTCTTGCGTCACGCCGGTAACCACTCTTTTTCTTCCCGTTTTGAGCCAGAGTTCCTTCTTGCCGACAATGTCGAGCGTCGAGGGAACCCACTTGAAATAAGTTCCGCCAAGATAAAGCGTTCCGACGTCCGAATACGAATCGGCGACTCCGCGCGTTACGAGTTTAGCTTCGCAGACGCCTTTGTTGTCGATCGCGTACCCGTCGGGCCCGGCGGCGCCGGAAACCTGGATATGATCCCCGCCCGTATAACGCGGCGCGACGAAATTTTGCTGAATCGCTTCCCAACGTCCGCGCCACACGACGAAAAAACGCTCGACGCCAACGACTCCAATCGGTTGAGACGTCGCCAGCGGCGCGTAGACGTCGAAGACGAAGCTCGTGTCGACGGTTCCAGACTGAGTGACAAAACACGCGCTCGCTTTCCAGACGCCCGCCTGGTTTTGAGACCAAGACGTCTGCAACCGCGCGGGGCGCACGTCGTAAAACATTGACGCGGATCCGGAGTTCTTTTCTCCCGACCCATTTGACGAAAAAACGGCGTCGTCGACTTTTTGAAGCCAGGATTCGTTGACAAGACACGCTTTGTCGCTCATGCGTCCGTCTTCTTTCTGCTTCGTTTTTTAGTCGTTTTAGAACCGTCGCCCGATAGAGTCTCGGCGCCGTCGACCGTCGTCGATTTTTGAATTGGATTTTCGTCGCGCCGATCAGTTTTTGTCAGCGCCTTGCGCAGCGCGTCCAATAAGTTGGGCTCAACTTCAAAAACGGCGCGTCTCGCGCCCGAGTCGACGTCGACGATAAACAGACGATCGGCGGAAAGAAAGACGTTCCAGCCGA
The DNA here is from genome assembly GCA_017550965.1 of Thermoguttaceae bacterium. GTDB lineage: Bacteria > Planctomycetota > Planctomycetia > Pirellulales > Thermoguttaceae > RUG369. Next base: position 12,384 of record JAFZNK010000301.1, on the reverse strand, counting down.
CCCCGCGAGTCACTTTAAAATCGTTCATCATTAGCCTCTTTTATCAATAATCAAATCATTTCCCAATTAAGAAGAGTCCAGGAATTTTGTTCCCAATTGTTCAGAACCCAAGGCGATTGAGCGGTGATCGATATGAACTTTTCGCCGTCAAACGCGCGAACGACGTCGCCTTTAACAAACGTCGTCGAATACGAACCGCCCGTAGCGTTCGCCGTTAAAGCCGTCCACGTCGAACCGTTTTGTTTTTCAATCAGAATAGGCGTTGAAAGGTTAGTCGCCGTCCACGTCGCGCCGTCCACGTCTGCCGAGAAGGTCAAGAGATCGGCGCCGTAAGTACAGACAAGAATCCCTGTTCCAACGGTCGGAGCCGTCGCGCCGCTATATAGCGCCAAATACCCCGTTGAATCAGCCGCCGCTGTAAACGTCGCCGAGCCTATTGTCGCGGTAGTTGTAACAGCTAAAACCGAATCGACGCCGGAGAAGGTAATCGTCGCGCCGTTGCTAATCGTTAAAACGTCGACTGTTATCTTGCCGTTGATAACGCTCGTAGTATTTGCGGCGAATTGAACGCGGTCGCAAACTGTAGAGCCGTTTATAATTAGCGAGCCGTCAACGTTCGTTCCGTTGTTGTGAATCGTTGTTTTTTCGTTGTTTTCTGGCGGGATAAAGACACAGTTAACTATTGAATTTTGCGATGTATTATTCGCGTACACCGCGCCGCCGTTAGTTCCGGCAGAACACGAGTCGAACGTGCAGTCCGTCAAGGTGTTCTTCGACGTATTAGCCGAGTACACCGCGCCGCCGTAATTTCCGGCGGAACACGTGTCGAACGTGCAGTTAGTCAACGTGTTTTGCGACGTACCATAAGAATACACCGCGCCGCCGGTTGTGGCAGAACACGAGTCGAACGTGCAGTTAGTCAACGTGTTTTGCGCCGTACCTAACGCATAAATTCCGCCGCCGTTGACGGACGCTTTGCAACCAACGAACGCGCAATTAGTAAAAGTACTGTTTGACGTATCACGACAAAATAAGCTGCCGCCATAAGACGCGCCGCAATTATAAAACGAGCAATTAGTTATGTTATTAATAGACGAGCTACCGATGAATAGTCCGCCGCCATTATAAGCTGCGTTTCCTTCGTATGTTTGTTTAAAAACGCAGTTGTCAAAAGCGTTTATGCCATACGAACCAGAGTTACGAATTTGTACAAATCCGGCGTTTGCTGTTCCCGATTGATACCCGTCTTTAAAAGTAATATTTTTTAAAGTTAAGCCTCCGGACGTCGAGCCGAAAATAACGCGCCCTAGCTGTTGCGCGTCTAAAATAACGCGCGTTTGTAACGTTTCGCCGCTTCCTGTATGGGCGCCGCCGTCAATCGTTAAAGCTCTTGCAGGTAAATCAATTTGCGACGACAACAAAATCGTTATAACGCCGCTTTCTTCATCTTCAAGCGAGTCGTCAAAATCTATAATGTCGCCGTTTACTAACGCGCCATCGTTAATCCATTCCGACGTATACAACGCGGTAGACCGTAGCGCGTCGCGTAGTGTTCCCGCGCCGTCGTCCTGTGTACTGTAAACCGTTCTAACCTTTGCCATTATTCAACCTCTAACGTAAACTCGGTTACAGAGTTCGGAACGACAAACGCCGACGCTCCATATACGCCGCCGAACGTATCGCGTAAAGCGTCGCAGACAAGCGACGTGATCGACGGCGGCGGAATCGGCTCGTCTTCTTCTTCCAGTTCAGTCGGATCGTCTGGGTCTGGTTCCGGCTCCGGCGTGGGAGCAGGTTGATCGTAGAAGAACACGCCGACGCAGACGTTCGTAAACGTTCCGCCGACTTTCAAACGCTTTGCTACGTTTTCGTATTCAAGCGCGATATTTAACGCGGATTGAGAATCGACGAAGTTTAAACCGACCGTGTCGGAATGCGCGTCTACGTCTATATTCTGTGTTTCAAAAACGCCTTTGACGGTATTGTGAAACAAACGTATATTTGCAACTGTGTCTTGACAGTCGCAATAACAAACCAACGAGCGGTTCTTGCCGCTTGTAAGATTAAAGTCTGCCGTCATTTTTCAGCCTTTGCTTTTTGTTCTTTCGCCGTAAGTTGTTGCTTCAATAACTCGTATTCCGCCATAATCTCTTTCATACGTTCCGCGCGTCCTTTGATCCAACCGACAAGCGACGCTCCGACGCGCCAGACAAGCTGAACGATCACAAGCGCGAGAATCGCGATCACGGCGTAGTCGGTCCAACGGGACGTACGGATTCTCTCGACGCTTGCCGCCGTCTTTTCAACAGACTCAACGGTCGCTCGCAAGTCCGCCATAGTCTTTTGAAGCGCGTCGATCTTTGTCGCGATACTTTTGGACGATTCCAAGATCGTTTGAACGTTCGTCCCGATAGATTCCTGATTCTTCGCGCCTCGTTCCAACAAGGGAAACAAGTCTTTGTTTTCGTCAAGTCGCAACTTCCCAACGGTGTCGATCAGCGCGTTTTGTTGCGTTTCCAACGTGTTGAGCGTGTCGATAATCGCGCGAATTTGTCCAATCGGCGTAACGGGATCGTATTCGACGTCTTCTCGAACGGGCGGCGTTATCCGCTTGGCCGGAGAGGAATTATCCAATTCCGTGTCGGCGGCGAGCATTGGATAGACGAGTTTCGTTGTGTCGTCGTCGTCCGCAAAACAAGGCGCGGTAATTAAAGCCGCTAAAACACAAAAATAGAAAACTCGCTTTTTCATCGCACCGCTCCTACTGTTTGTCGATCTTGTCCGCGTTCGATATAGTCAATCCACGCGGTTTGAAGTTCTTTGAGGTTCTTGTATCCGTAATATCTGAAAAGCGTTCTGTCGACGTCGCTCGTCTTGACCAACTCGTTCATGAACGCAGTAATCCACAACGATCCGCCCCTGGCGATAAGAAAATCAACGACGGAAAAGCCCTCGTGATAAATCAACAGTCCGCCGTCATAACTGTTGCGCCCATAGAGACGATCCAATTCCCAAAATTCGCCGTTGGAGTAGCGTCGATAAACAGTCTGTCGGAGACTCTCCCGACGTCGATATTCGCTGTTTTGAGCAAGACCTTCGTTAAGGAACAAGTCGAAATTCGAATTGAGCAAGTAGAAGAAAAACGCGTGCGTCAGCTCGTGGTCGAGCGTTCCTCCCACCGCGTTTTCGAGCGGTTCGTAGACGACCACTTCGCAAACTTCTCCGCCGCCGTATTGGGTATAACCCGCGATCCCGTTGCCCATGTAACGCCTGAAAAAAATCGGGAACGGCTTCCAGGCGCGAGGTTTGCCGTAACGCGCTTCCAGACGGTCTAAAATCTGATCGCAGGCGTCGGCGATTTCCAACGACGGCGCCGAGAACCGGGAACGAGAGACGGAAAGAGTTTCTGCCGGAGGCGTCGTTTCAACTTCCGGGATTTCCTCGGTCGTATGTTCCGGCTCTTTTGTTTCTTCGCGCTTAGGTTCTTGTTTCGTCGCCGGCGTCGGACATTGCCCGTTAGCGCATGGCGACGGCGCGACATAACGCCAACCGCGCAACCATTGAGCGTTGGCAATAGCCGGCATTAAAAACGCAATCATAAATGCGATCAAAATTCGTTTCATAAGAATCTCCAACTAATTGAGAGTCGTCGGCTGGACTCGAACCAGCGACAAGCGAACGCTCCAAAAAACAGTTACGTTCCCCCCCGTCTGCGACGGCAAAGCTCTGCCTCTGAGCTACGACGACTAAAGGCGCCAATCGGACTCGAACCGACAACCTACGCGGAAGCGTAAAAACGCGTTGCTCTACCTCTATCTGCGTATCACGATATTGAGCTATGACGCCGTAAAAAGCGCGCCGGAGTCGAACCGGCAAAAACGCGGGATTATACAAGGACGTTCTTTACCCAGTAGCGCTTTTCAATCGAAAGAATCGAGCGTCGCCTCCCGTTCTTTCGATAAGATCGATCACGCGGCGCCGGATCCGGATCCAGAACCTGCTTCCAGCGCGGTTGGACGCGCGATATCGACGTAGATCAACCCCGCGGGGATATCGGGCCGAACGACTTCCCATCCGAGCAGGACCGAGCCTTCTGCGGACGAAGCGCTGATCTCGCCCGATTTCGCGTCGGTCGGCGCGTAATAAATAGCCTGGCCGGCGCTCGACGTATGCGCTTCCGGCTTTTCAAACGCGAACGTTCCGGACGTTGCGAAAAACCCAAGTTGACCGGACGCGACGGGAATTTCCGCGACGCCGAACTGAGCCGAAGACGCGTATTTCGGCATGAAAATCGCGCCGGCGGCCACGTTGGCCGCGGGAACCGCGTAAAAACCGTCGCCGTTCGACACGCGCGAACCGACGATTCTTTTTCCAAATTCGCTCATAGTGTTTTATCCTTTCTAATCAAGACTTGGCGCAAACGACGAGACCGTCGGCGTATTTTGCGGAAACGGAGAACGGGTAGATCATGCGATAAGCGATTCCCCATTCGTCGGGCGACTCAAATTGGTCGAGAACCGGGGATTCGTAGCCGACGACCTTGTTGACGCAGAACGCCGGCCGACGCTGCGGGTCGCGCAGCAGCATAAACGGCGTGAACGCTCCGCTCGTGTTGAATCGGGACGCGGTCGAGCCGTCGTCTTTCTTCGTTCGCGCGACGGTCGGGTTGAGCCATTGCCACACGACGGGCGTGAACATGTCCTGCCAGACGTTTCGCGTTCGTTCGTCGCTGTCGTAAATCCATTCGGCGTGGTACATCTGCAACGCGCCCGGCCCGTGTTCGGTCGGAACCAGGAGAATCTCGCCGCCAGGCGCGAGCGGAACGCCGGCGTCGTTCGTCATGCCGTCGAGAGCCGCTTTCATCGCGGTTACCGTCGCCGCGCCGACGACCGAGTTCGCGCCGGTAAGGTAGAGGTTCCCGCGGGTCGTCGAGCAAAACGCGCTTCCGTCCGCGGCGTTCAAATCGCCGTCGACCGCGCGCCAGATAAGTTCCGCCAAATCGTGTTCGATACAGAGGTTCGGCAATTCGCTGAATTGCTGAAGCAAGTCGGCGAACGCGTCGATTTGATCGTTGACGATCATCATGTACGGCAGGACGAAGGTCGCGGCGTTCGCTTTCGCCTGTTGTTCGAATTCGGTCGTCTTGAACCCGACGTGTTCGATTTTGCCCGTCGCGCTGATTTCAGTCAGACGGCCGAGCAGAGTAGGCGAATACGACTTGACCTGATTGAGGTCGGCGAGCGTGTTTGTCTTCGCGATCGTTTGCCAAAGCGGATCGGCGGTTTGGCCGAAAGGTTCCAGGAACGCCTGGAGGACGGCGGAAAAGACGTCGATCGCGTTGATCGTCGAGAACGCCGCCTGAGCGGAAAGACCGCCGAGACTGACGGGGAGTTTCGCCGCGGCGGTAAGCGATTCGCAATTGCGTTTGCATTCGCGATACGCTTCAAGCGTGGACGTGTTGACGCCGAACGAACCCGGTCGAATCGAGTTGTTGGAGGCGGCGACGACGGTGCGAAGCGTCGCGTTGCGATTAGGCTTTTCCATCGCCGCGTTGATCACGCGGTCGTCGAATCCGCACACGGCCTTGACGCGATCCGGCTTCATGCCGCACGTCATCGCCAGGGACGCGACAAGCACGTCGCGAGGACGCGGTCCGTCGGCGGCGAGTCGGTCGGGCGAATAAACGCCCGGATGGCGCAGCCCCGCGATCGTCTTTTTCCTGTCGAGCGTCGCTTCGATCACTTTACGAGCGCGCTGCGCGGTCCAACCTTCGTCGATAGCAACGGCGCAGATTTTCATACCGTCCTTTCCATAAGCGTCGCAAAGGGCCTTGATCGCGCCGACGCGTCGATTTTCCGCAAGCGCGGCGGCGGCGTTGACGCGGGACGCCCCTTTCGCTTTGTTCGCGCGAACGCGAGCGGCGACTTTCGTCTTCGCGATCTTCGTCAATTTAAGCGCCGCCGAAACGGGCGCGGTCTCGAATTCGTCTTTGATCTCTTCGACGATTTCTTCGACGATTTCCGACGCGACGTCTTGAACGACTTCCGCGTCTTCGGCGGGGAGTTCTTCAGCGACCGTCTCGACCGCGTCGACGACAATCTCTTCGAGCGTCGGCTCGGCGATCGGCTCGCCTTCCGCAGTCGCGGTCTGCTCCTCGTACTTCTTTTGCCAGTCGGCAAATTCCTCCTCCGAAAGGGAAGAGGGGTCGACGCCCTGCGCGTCAAGCCATTCTTCAAAAGTCATTTTTTGTTCTCCAAGGTTCGAATTGACAATAAAATGATTGTTTTTAGTTAAAGAAGCCAAAACGGCGCTCGCTTCGCCGTCTCCTCCGCAAAGAACAAACGAGCCTTCGCAAAGATAACCGGTATGACAAATCGCGCACGGCCCAAACGCCTCGCGCCCGTTGACGTTCGACGATTCGCCTTTTTTCAGAAACTCGATTTTGTTTTCGTCCATGCGATAGACGCCAAGCGAGCTGACCCAGTCGCAGACGGCGAGCGCGTCGACGACGCGCGCCGCGATCGACGAACCTCCGACGACGGCTTCGGCGTGAAGCGAGAAAAGACCGTTTTCGTTTTTGACTTCGACGTTCTCCAATTTCCCGACGACCGCGTCCCAGTCGTGTTCGACCAACGCTTTGGGCGCGGGGTCGATTTCGAGCGTTTCGAGATCGACGTAGACAGGTACTTCCCAGCCGTCGATATAAAGAGGTCCGCCCGAATAGAGCGGGTCAAAACGAAATCGAACCGGCTCGATCGTTTTGTCGACATTGTCGAGCAATTCCATCGCCGACGAAGCGACGACGGAATTTTTGTAAATCGCGGCTCTTTCAGGCGTCTTTTTCATCTTCGTCTTCTTCACAATATCCCAACATGGCGAGAACGTCGTCTTCCGTTCGTTTTGGCTCTCGGTCCAAAGGTTCTTTGAATAAAACAAACTCTCCCAAAGGATCCTTGTCTGTCGACTGGTACTGATTGACGCGCGCTAACAGATAATCTTCGCGGCGCCAGTCGAGCGGACCGTAAAAGGCGAACAGCTGCTTCCAGCAGTAACGTTCCCATTCCGGAAGTTCTAGTATTTCCTGAACCGTCTTCTTTAACGCGAACGCTAATCGAAAGTAAAAGACGAAGTCGGGATCGTCGATCAGTTTTTTTTAGCGCTCGGAACGTCGTCGTTTGGAGCCGTGTCTTTCAAGACGGCGGAAAAGACGCGGAAAAGCGGAGCAAACGACGCGTACCGAACCGACTCAAAATCGTCGTCGGTCAGCAGCGGCGCGTCGTTCTCGTCGACGAGAACAAGTTTCGCCGCGTTGAACGCCGCCGTAAATCGTTCTTCGTTCGACAACTCTTTGTCGAAGAAGTCGCGCGCGTAATCGTTGAAAACGAACGCTTCGAACGAATCGAGCGGTCTAATAAACGCCTTGACGTCCTCGTTCCATTCGCAAATATCAAACGCGGCGCGTTCGCGCTTCGTGTGTTTAATCAGCATGGCTTACCTCCCCGACGATCACGGCGACCCGGCCCCGGATCCGGATCCGGACGAGAACGTCGCCGCGATGACGCCGGTCGACTCCGTCCAGGACAACGTCGCGTTGCCGCACTTGGTCTTCCCAATGAGCGGAAGATGACACGCCTGGATGGAAAGCGTGCCGGTGAAAGGAGCTTTCGCTTCGGCGGTTCGTTCGCCGTCTTGAATAACAATGCCGGCGCACGCGTTGAAGACGTCGTACGTGCGAACGCCCGTGTTCGTCTCTTTATAGTTCCCCGCCAGGAAGAGGACTTTGAACGGATCGTCGATCGTCGTGAGCGCGTCAAGAACAGAAATAACCGAATCGACGTCGGCCGGAGTCATCGAGTTGAAATTGAGCTGCGGGGGCGTGATCGTGCCCGACTCGTATTTCCGCGCTTTCGAGAGGACCGTGATCGTGTTCTTTTCAACGGTCTCGATTTGCGTGTTGCCCTGGTTGTAGTTCGTGAAGTCGTATCCAACCGGAATAATCGACGTCAAATTCCATTTAACGCTCGCGTATTCCGGATCGGTAAGAGCCGGATAAACCGACCCCGACGCGTCCTGCTTGAGCAGAGCGATGCACAATTTATAGGCGTTATTAACCGACATATTCGTTCCTTTCTGTAAGCGTTATATGAACGTATCCGTAAAACGATTCGCCCTCGACAATTCCGCGCGCGTCGGCCGTTACGCCCGATTCGGCGATCGCCCAGGCGTAAATTGTGTTTTCCGACGTCAGCGACGCGGCGATTTCCTCGCAAACGTCGCGAAGAAGCGCTTTGAATTCCTCGGCTTCCGAATACGTCGCCGCGCGAACAATCGCGTAGACGTCGTGCGACGTCGCGTCCGAGCCCGACAAAAACGTCTGCGTTTGCGGTTCGTTCGGCTCGTTAAATTCAACCGTCGTCGCGCCGTTCCATTCGCGCGCCGGATCGACGTTCGAATAGACGACGGCGTTTGAGCCGATTCCCGAACCGGAACCGGAACCGGAACCTGAGCCGGACAAAGCGTCGCGCGTCGCGTTGGCAAATATTTCGCAAAAATTCACGGAATTACTCCTTTTTCCGTAAATCAAAGAGGATTAATCGAAGCGCGACAAAAAATTTTTAAAAAAAGCAAAAAAAAAGCGCGACGTTGAAGTCGCGCTTTCAAAAACGGGAAGGGGGTTCGTTTTAATTATCCCCAAGACGGATAATCGGCGGAAGAATTCGCCGCCAGGAGCTCCGAAAGATAGAAATTCGTTTGACGCGTTTCGTCGAGCGATTCCCGCATGGCGGAACGCAATTTTTCCGTCGCGTCCAGGACTTTCGACTGATAGCTTTGCGAGCTCCTGATTTGCGCCAGGTACATATCCGTCGAACCCGCCTCCAAACTCTTCGCGGGCGCGGAATCGGATTTTTTCTCCCGCTCCTTTTCCTTCTCGAACTTTTCCCTCACGTCGCCAATTTCTTTGTTTTGATTGAGAAGATCCTCTTCAAGCTTTTTTTTAATCGCGTTGAACTCCTCCCCGGTTATCTGTTCGAACTCGAGCGCTTTGGACGCTTTGGCGATTGTTTCGTCGAACTTTTGCAACGGCGATTTGAGCGACTCCATCAGCGCGTCGATTCCAAGTTCCGAACGGACGTCCGCTTTGAGTTTTTTCGCCGCTTCGTCGGTCGCGTCCGCCAGATTTTTGTTCGCGCGTTTGACGAGCTCGTCGTACGTCTCCCGATCGATCGCGTTCTTCTTCAACCCTTCGGCCGCGGCGGCGAGCGCGTCGACGTAATCTTTCATCGACGCGTCGAGAAGATCGGGATTGACGTTCAGGAAATCAAATTGCTCTTTGGAGAACGCGTTGAGCAAATCGTCGTGGAAATAGTTCGCGGCGTTTTCTAACGCCTTTTTTTGGTAATCGACGGCGTTCTTCGCCGCCTCGTTCGCGTCGATCAGAGCTTTCAAGCCGGGAATCGCGTCGATTTGCGCGGCAAGGAGCTCCGCTTCCTTCGCCGTCGCCCGTTCCAAAAGCTTTTGATATTCGGTTTCGCTAATACGCGTTTTTCCCTGAGCGTCGGCAAGTTCTTTTTTCAGTCGTTCAACGTCGTCTTGCGTCTCGGCGTTCTTAAACTGTTCGGAAAAATACGCGTCGCCGAATTTCTCCCAAAGACGTTTTCTTGCGTCGTCGAATTCTTCTTTCGACTTGATCAGACCGGAACCGTCCGACTTGTAATGATCGCGCAATTTTTCCAACGCGTCATGAAGACCGGGAATTGAGAACTCGCTCCTGAGTTTGTCTTCAGCTTTCGCAAGATCGTCCAGCGTTTCAAGTTTAAGAGAACCTTCATAAAAACGTTTTCGCAGTTTTTCCAGCTCTTCGCCAAGACCGGGAACCGAGAAATCTTTTTCCAGCTGTTCTCTCGCGGCGTCGAGAGTCCGTTCCATGTCGTCGAGACTCAAATCGCTGTTTTTTATTCGATCGCTCGCCCTTTGGAACGCCTGCGCCATGCGCTTTTCCTGTTCCAGAACTTCGGAAAAATTGAGCGGGATTCCAAGTTCTTTTTCAAGATTTGCAAGATTCTTCGCCTTTTTTTCGGCGATTCCTTCGTCGATCGAGCGAATCTTCTTTTCGATCGCAAGACGGTCGTCGTCCGTTTCGGCGTAACGAAGAAGATTTTGATACTGACGCTTGAGTTCGTCCGCCTTTTGTTCTTCAGTCTTTTGCTCGTCGCGAACCGTCCCAATCAGTTTTTGCGCGACGGCGTTGTATTCCGCAAGCGCGTCGTCGTAATCGGCAAGCGACTGTTTTAATTCTTCTTTTTGCTTCTCCGAGAGCAAATTGCCGTTCAATGCGCTCTCGATCGCGCCTTCGTTCGTTCCTCCAAATTCCTCGCGGTATTGTTTCATCGACGTAAGACCGCTCGCCTTTTCCGCGAGTTCGTCGAACTTCGCCAACGTCTGATCGACTCTCTTTTGCGCCTCTTCGAGTTCGTTTCCGACTTGATAAAACGCTCCGTATTTAAGAACGTCGGAGAGTCCGCGTATTTCGTCTCCGGCCTCTTTGGCGCGACGCGCGATTTCTTTGAACGATTCGGAAACCTTCTCGCCGAAGCTGCCTTCAATCGATAAATTCTCAGTTTCTTTGGCGGTTGAGTTAAACGTAAGCAACGCTGTCCCGGCAGCCAAAATACTTCCAGCGAGAACCGACCAAGGTCCGCCAAGCGCTGAAATGGCCGCTTTTAGTCCTTGTGCAGTCGTTGCGCTTGCCGCCAAGGAAGATTGAAAAGCAATCGCTGCCGTTTTGGCTTCTTTAAACCAAGCCGCAAAATTCTGAATAGAAGAAAACGTTTGTGAAGCGGCGTCAAGAGAACCTGAAATACGGGCCAGTCCGTAACGTAAACTTTCCGCTTCGTCGTTTAATCCTTCAAACTGGGCAAGCAACGAGGCCATTCTTCCAGAACCGTCGCCCATTGCGTCAAAAGCGTCCGCAAACGCTTCGCGCGTTCGTTGTATAGACGCTTCATACGCCTTTTCCGCTTCAATCGCTTCCTTGGTTTTACGAACGAATTGATCGGTTCGATCGCGAACTTCTCCTGCTTTATTTGCGTAATATCCAAGCTCTAATTCCGTCTTGGACAATCCGTCGGCAAATCCGCCCGCGACTGTTCTCGCTCTCCCCGTTTCGTCGACCCACATACCGAGCTTTATTTGCCACATCGACAAACCTTCGACGCAACGACCAAGCGCGTCGTTGAGACGTTGGTTGTCGTTGTAAAACAAACCAAGAGCTTTTTGAGCTTTAGAAAGTCCAGCTTCAAGCTGTTCGACGGTCTTGGTGAATTTTATGTCGAACTGCTTATTGTCAAGCGGAACTGCGGAACCGCTAAAATTGGGAATAAAAACGTTCGTCTTTGCCATTGCATTAACCTTTAATTTTATGTCGGCCAATGATCGGGAGGTTCAATTCTTTGGCCAGGAACCGGTCTCTTAGACGTTTCATAATAATCTTGCGCTACCGATCCCCAAAGTACAAAAACAAATCCCGAAAGAAGAGTTGCGCCAAGAAATCCATTAAAGCCGTAAGCGATAGAGCCGACGATAATGCATATTAATGCAATAAGTCCACAACAAACGATGTGAGTAATTGCCGCGCCCAACGCTTCTTTTTGTTCTTTGTTTCGTTCAATAATTGGTCTCATAATAAAAGCTCCTTTATTATGAGTATGCGAAAAATCAACTCCCACGTCTAAAAATTGCTCGAATTTCGTCGAACGCCTCGGAAACTTCCTTTTCGAGTTGGCCGATATTTCGCTCCTTCGCCTTCCGGAGGAACCTTGCCGGCGCCGTCGTTTTATGACCTTTTGGAGCCCAGCCGTATTCGTGGTATTTCCCGTAGACGCCGGGATCGCGCGGATCTTTCGTTTCGCGCTTGGGTCCGACGATCGCCCAGAACTTCTGGTTCTGGCGGTAATTTTTGACCTTTGACGCGATCGAGCGGGAAAGAAGCCAATGCGGACGGTTGAGTCCGGCGACGGCGTCGCGCTCCACGCGTTCGACGTACCGTTCGAGCGCCTCTTCGATTTTTGGCGCGACCTGTTCGTGGGCGGCGTTAAGCCGTCCGATCGTCTCGGCGACCGACCCGCAGAACTCGGCGGCGACGTTCTCGACAATCGTGTCCATTTTCCGACCCTTATTTTCCTCTTGTCCGGTCCGGGTATGTAACATACCCCCCCTCCAACGGCCTGCCCGCCACCTCGACGCTTTTCAATTGCGGGGAAGGACCCGCGAGCTATCCTTTAATCGATTTCGATTTCGCTGAACGCGACAGAATTCACGTCGTTTCACGCAAAAATTTGTTGATTTTTCTCAAAAAACTTCAAAATTCACGCTTTTTCACGCCGT